>JAVBPP010000059.1:0-3717 GCA_031549535.1 Oscillospiraceae bacterium | reverse complement strand
TGTCCGATTATTCCGCAAAGGTGATAGGCACGCGCATCACAATGGGGGACGGCGGAACGCAGGTTGAGTTTTTGAACGAAGACGGCACTGTGATTGGGTCACAGAATCTGGAATAGCTTTATCTGACAAGGGGTGCAAGTTGTTTCGCTGACAACTATCCAAAACAGTATAGCCTATTTCATCCGGATGCAATTGATAAAAATTGCCGGGACGGGCGGAATCGAAAAGGAAAGATTTACTTGTCCCTCAGTAGAAAAATATGCTATACTGGGATGGTGTCGTGCGCCGTTTACGGAGCACCAGGGTAGTTCCGATTACTTCATAGGAGGGTTTTTATTGGATCAGGAGACCAAAGAGGCCGCAGCCGTGCAGGAGGATTTACAGACTGCATTTGAGCTGCAACAGACCAAGCGCTATCTGCGCCCGCGGGAGATTGCCGCTTTCGTGCTCAACTCCACCGCGCAGCGCACCTTGAGCACCTTTGTGGAAAACTCACGGCAATTTTTCTTCATCAACTTTTGGGGCATCACCGGCAAGCAGTTTGGCACAATGAACCTTGTTACCAGCATTTGGGACGCACTGGATGACCCCATTTCCGGCGCGGTTATTGACCGCATGCGTACCCGCTGGGGCAGGCTGCGTCCGTTTTTGATTGCTCCCACGCCGATTTGGGTGTTCACCACAATGTCCTATTTCATCGTGCCCTGGTTTTTGCCGCTGCAATACCGCTTTATTTACGCGCTGGTTCTGTCTATTTTGAACAGCATTGGTTTTTCCTACTACGGCGGCTTTAACATCCTTTTGTATAACATGACGCCGAACACCGCCGAGCGGACGAATCTGATTACCACGCAGAAGTTTGTGGAGCTGATTGCCTCATGGATACCGTCCTTTGTGCCGGTTGCATTTGACCTGGTGCCCCGGCTGACGGGTGTGCGGCAACAGTCGGTTTACGGGGGCTTCGCCTTTCTCTTTGTGGTTATTGGTGTTGCCGGCTCATTGTTTGCGTTTTTCCGTATCCGGGAGCGTGTTCCCCTCGCCACGCGGGAAACGATGCAGGAGACTTCCATCTGGAAATCCTTCTTTGCCATTGCACGCAACCGCCCGTTGATTGTCATGCTCATGGCCAATTTCTTTTCCAACGTCAAGGGCATCGGCGGCGCTTCTGAGAGCTTTTTTTGGCTGAATAACACCGGGCGTTTGACAAACGGCACCATCTCCGGGCTGTTTACCGGCCTGCCGAATTACATACTGACGCCCATCGCGCCCAAGCTCATCCACCGTTTCGGCGTGCGGAACGTGGCGGTTTGCTCCGGCCTGTTCGGCGGCCTGGCCTACACGGCGCTGTTCCTTATCGGCTATAACCCCTTCGGCGATTCCATGGGCATTAACATGGTTTACTTAATCGCGATGCTCACCATCTGCGGCCTGCCCAACACCATCATGGGCGTATGCAACCCGGTTCTCACGGGCGATGTATATGACTATCTGGAATGGAAGACCGGCGTGCGCAACGAGGGGCTCGTCAACGCCGTCACCGGCTATATCATGAAATTATCCACCAGCCTAATCGGCTTGATGCAGGGCATGGTGCTCAGCTGGATTCATTATGTGCCGCTTAAGGACGCGGCCGGGAACCTGGTTCCCCAAACGGACGCGGGCATGCTGCGCGGTATTTTCGCCGTGTTCGCCCTTGCCCCCGCTATCGCACGGTTCGGCTACGGCCTTTCCATGCTGCTGTTCAACATTCACGGTAAAAGGCATACGGATATGCTGGATGATCTCGCCCGGCGCAGGGCATCCAAAACAGTGGAGCAGGCGGCGGAGTAATACTATAATGCCGAAAGGAGACGGGATACATGGCGGAAAAGCAACGAATCGGAACGCGAAATTGGATTTTGATTGTTGTGCTGGGTTTGGCCGGGCAAGTTGCCTGGAATTTGGAAAATCAGTGGTTCAATGTATATGTCTATAACGAAATTACAACCGACCCGCGCCCGGTTTCCTGGATGGTTGGGGTGAGTGCCGTTGTTGCGGCTCTGACTACGCTGTGGATGGGTGCGCTCAGTGACCGGCTGGGCAAGCGCAGGCCTTTCATTTTGTTTGGCTATGTGTTTTGGGGTATTTCCACCATGCTGTTTCCGCTCAGCGGCAGCTTGGGGCACAGCATCCCCCTCGCTGTTGCGCTGGTGATACTGCTAGACGCGATTATGACCTTTTTCGGTTCCACCGCCAACGACGGCGCATACAACTCCTGGACGACAGATGTTTCCGGCGAATCCAACCGCGGTTCGCTTGCGCTGATACTCTCCGCCCTGCCACTGATTTCCATGGTAGTGGTGAGTGCGGTTGCGGGCTTTGCGGTGGAGGCCTTCGGCTATACCAAATTCTTTTTGTTCACCGGAGCGCTGGTGAGCGCTGTCGGCCTTTTGGCCGGGCTTGCCCTGCGGGATAGCCCCGATATACAGCCCGCTAAAGAAAAAACAAGCCTGCTGCAAGATTTGCTCTATACCGTTCGCCCGGAAACGGTACGCGCAAACAGCCAATTGTATCTGGTTCTGATAACGCTGTGCATCTTTTGCACCGCCATGCAGGTGGTTTTGCCGTATTTAATGGTTTACATCAACAAATACCTGCAATTTGCCTTGGATGAAATGGGGCTGTATATCGGCATCGCCTTTTTATGCGGGTTAGCGCTCGCCCTGCCAATGATACTGCTGGTCAACAAGGGCAAGCTGCTGCAAATTGTGTTTTTTTCCGCTGTTGTGGTAACGGTCGGAACCTGTTCCATGTATTTTGTAAGGCCCAAACAACTCATGCTGCTGTTGGCTCTCGCCTCTGTGTTTCTTTGCGGCTATATTGCCATGTCCGCCGCACTGACTGCCTGGGTGAAAAACCTCATGCCAAGCGATGCGCGCGGGCGTTTTGAGGGCATTCGCATGATATTCTTTGTTGCCCTGCCCATGGTAATCGGCCCGGCAATCGGTTCCGGCGTCATCCTGCGTTTCGGCGCGGGGGAAACGCTGGTGCAGGACGGGCAAGTAAGCTATGTCCCTGTGCCTGAAATTTTCCTGTTTGCTGCGGCTGTTTCTCTTTTGGCATTTATTCCGCTGCTGGTGATTCGCCGCACTTGTAATACCAATCATCCCAAATAAAAAACCTTATAGCCACATTAAAAGCGCCCCCAACCTTTCGGTTGAGGGCGCTTTGTTGTTAGTGTGCTGTTGTTTGCGCTACTTCACGGTGATTTTGCAGGTGGCAGTTTTGCCGTTAAAGGTTGTTAGCTTAATGGTTGCAGTGCCCTTCGCAATGCCTTTCACAACGCCTGTGGAGCTGACTGTTGCCACTTTGGAATTGGTGGTTGTGAAAGTGCGCTTTAGGCTTGTGGAGCTGCTGGGGCTAAAAATAACACCCAGTGTGGTCGTGGCACCCCTTTTTACAGTTGCACTGGTTTTGCTCAGCTTCACGGAGGAGGGAGCCGCTTTTACTGTCACCTTAACGCTGTAGTACTTGCCGTTGCAGACCGTAACCTTTATGGTTGCCGTGCCTGTGCCGACGGCCTTAATCACGCCTGTAGAGCTGACCGTTGCAACTTTGGAGTTGCTGGTGGTGTAGGTTCTCTTATAGCTGGCAGACGTGCTCGGCGAGAGGGTCAGCTTTGTGGTGTAGCTCTCGCCCTTGCCCAGGGTCAGGGAGCTGACATTCAGCTTCACGGAG
>JAVBPP010000067.1:0-30735 GCA_031549535.1 Oscillospiraceae bacterium | reverse complement strand
TCCTGATTTTGTAGTAATACAACACAAAAAGCCCGAACAGTCCTTAGTTCAGGGTGGGGCGGTATATTGATTTTGTTGCCGGCAAAAATCAGAACAAACGTTCCTATTTTGAGTATAGCGAGGTTTGCGGTGTTTGTCAAGCACTAAAAATAAAAAAGCAAAGATTGCATGTTTCGGTAATTTTTGCTACAATATTAAATTATATGTGGCTTCTTAGAAAAGGAAACGCTTATGATTTATTTTACAGCGGACACACACTTTTTTCATTCCAACATTATCCGCCTGGCGAACCGCCCGTTTCCGAACCTTGACAGCATGCACCGGACGCTGATTCAATATTGGAACGCAAGCGTTCGCCCGGGGGATGAAATTTATATCCTCGGCGACTTTATGTTTCAGGGTTCGGGAGCCGACGCCCGGCAGCTGCTGCAAAAGCTGAACGGAACAAAATATTTGATTCGCGGGAACCACGACAAATTCCTTGACGATGGGGACTTTGATGTGTCGGCGTTCGCTTGGGTTAAGGATTATTATGCATTAAACTATAAAAAGTTAAAATTCGTTCTGTTTCATTACCCCATTTTGGAATGGCAGGGCTATTTCGGCGATGCCATTCATCTCTACGGCCATGTGCACAACAGCGGCGAAAACCCGGAGCAGGCCGAGCGGCTGCGTGTGTTGGGGAACAGGGCGTATCATGTCGGGGTTGATGAAAACAACTTTTGCCCGGTCAGCATAGAGGAAATCATACGCAGCTGCGGCACCGTTTAGCGCATGGGCTCACAGCTCTCGGCGTTCACCAGATTGTGGAATACGGCGATGTGGGAGCTGGAAACGAACTTGTCCAAATGCATGGAGCCGAAAAACCAGCGCGTATAGCTGCACGCGCCGCTGAGCTCCTCAAAATAGGTGTTCAGCCCGGTTACGCGCACCTTTTCCTTATCCTGCAGGCGTAAAAAGCTTTTGATTTTCATGGGCGGTTCATGGGTGATGATATAATCCAGGCGGCAGTCACAGGCCTCCAGATTTTTTGCTCCCTCCAGCAGCTCCTCGCTGTTGGGCGTCTCCAGGCGGCTCCATTTTTCATCGTTTGCCATGCGCATTTCAAAATCGGGACTTTCCCCGCCGCCCATGGCAAAAATCTTTTTCCCCTCAACGGTGTAAATCTGCCCGCGCATGAGGTGAATTAAATTATCCGCGATTTTGTGCACGCTTCCGCCGTTCCACTGCTCCACCGGGTAGGCGTTCAGCCGGGTAAAATCCTCGTGCGTGCCGTCAACAAAGCAAATGGTATATTTCTTTTTGGAAAGTTTTTTCAGGATTTTTTCCTCCTGCGGATTCTTTTCCCAAATAAATCCGAAATCTCCGCAAATAATCAAGGTGTCGCCCTTCTTCAGCCGCTTCATCCCCGGCGCCTGAAAGCGTTGATAATCCCCATGGGTATCCCCTGTTACACAAATCATAGCAATAACCATTCCTTAGAAGAATTCACATTTTTTGTCTTTCTTTTTGAAAAGGAGCTTGTTATACTATACTTGATTTCCCGCAAAAATTCAACAAAAAACCGGAGTTGCCTATGAAAAAGGGACTTGCCCTCGTTTTTTCCATCTTAATTATGCTTTGCGCGGCGTTCCCCGCCTGCGCCGATTCCGGCTACCTGGACATGGCGCTGGAGGAAATTTCGCTGCACTCCGACATTGTGCTGCTTGCGAATGTGGATAAAAACACGCAGGCGGTGAGCGTGATTTTGGAAAAGAACGCGGATAAGCGCGCCGCCCCCGCCTCCCTGGCGAAGATTATGACGGCGATTGTTGTGCTGGAGCAGTGCCAGGACTTGGGGAGCAAGGTTACCGTGCCCGCCGAAGCGCTGGAGCTGATTGCGGGCAAAAACGCATCCAACGCGGGGCTGCGCGTCGGTGAAATTTTCACGGTGGAGGAGCTGCTGAACTGCCTGTTAATCTGCAGCGCGTGCGACGCCGCTGTGACGCTTGCCCACGGTATCTCCGGCAGCCAGGAGGCCTTTGTTGCGCTGATGAACGCAAAGGCGGCCGAACTGGGCTGCGAAAACACCAGCTTTTCCAATGCCATCGGTTTTGACGACAGGGGCATGTACACCACCGCTTACGATATATTGGCCATTACCCTGTACGCCATGCAAAAACCGCTTTTTGTGGAAATTACGGCCAAATCCGTTTACAGGATGCACGCCACCAACAAAACCCCCGAGCGGCGGCTGAGTACCACGAATTTGCTGTTGAACCGCACCGCGCCAAAGTATTATCACCCCAACGTTACCGGCATCAAAACCGGCAACACGGAGGATGCCGGGCGCTGTGTTGTTTCCTGCGCGAGCAAAAACGGCTATACCTATTACGCGGTGGTCATGCACGGCAGCGATAAGGATGTCAGTGAGCCGAAGGACGGCACGGCGGAAAACACTGCCCTGCTGGACAGCAAAAATTTATATAACTGGGTCTTCGAAAAAATCAAGCTCATTTGCGTGGCGGAACCGGTGCAGATTGTGACGGAGATACCGCTGGCGCTTTCCTCTGCCTCCGACTTTTTGCGGCTGGTGCCCGCGAAAGAGCAGTTTGCGTTCGTTCCCGCCGGGGTGGATCAAGACAGTGTGCTGCTGCAGCCCATTGCGGAAACGTTGCCCAAAAGCGTAGAGGCGCCCATTGCCAAGGGCACGGTATACGGCCAGGCGCAGGTGCTTTACGCCGGGCAGGTGATAGCAACCGTGGATCTGGTTTCTGACCGGGATGTTGGCCGAAACTCCTTCCTGCTGCTGGGCAGCAAGCTCAAGCGCGTGTTTGAATCCACGGCGGTGAAGCTGATTGCCGTTGTGCTGGCGCTCATGATTCTGGGCTATATCGGCCTTGTGATTTATGTGAACCGAAAGAAAAAGAAAAATCGGCAGCTGCGTGTGTTGGAATATCGCGATTCCAGAAACACCAAGCCACCGCGTGGCAAGCCACCGAGTGGCAGGCCGCCGCGTGGCAGATAGTATACCTGTTATACAATTACATTTCTAAAAAATCCGCCTGTGTGCAGCGATGCAGCTGCACACAGGCGGATTTTGTATCTACGCTTTCTTTGGATATTGGTATTTGGTATTAGGACTCTTTCTTCGCGCTGGAGGCTCGCAGGCTTTGCCTGGCTTTGCGCACCTCGTTTACTGCCGCGGTCATGGATTCGTCCGCGTCGCGCATGATATCTTCCACAAAGTCGCTTGCCGCCGTGCGGATTTCCGAGCTCCAGCGGTTGGCCTTTGCGATAATTTCATCTGACTTTTCTTTGGATGATTCCGCGAGCTCCTGCGCCTGCCTTTCGGAACTGCTGCGCAGCTCCTCCGCCGTGGCGCATGCCTGCGCGCGGGTGGCCTCCGCTTCCTCCTGCGCCTTGGCTTTCAGGTGGGCGGCGTAGTCCTTAGCCTGGGTCACAATTTCGCTTTCCTCAATCAAGGCCGCCGCTTTTTGCTGCGCCTCAATGACAATTTGCTGTGCACTTGCGGTGGCCTGCGCCATCATGCTCTCCTCCCGCTCCTGCGCGGAGGTGATGGTTTTTTGCGAGACCTCCTCCGCCCGGGTGACGAGGGTGTGCACCTTGTTTTCCGCTTCGGCAATCATATCCTGCGCCTCTCGGGTGGAATCGGCCAGCAGCTGCCCGGATTCCTTTTTGGCTCGCTCCATGATGGCGTCCGCGGTTGATGTAATTTCCTGTGCGCCCGCAATTTCTTTGGGCAGATTCATGCGAATATCTTCAATGCAGGTGCGAATCGCCCCGGCATTCACCAACGTTTTGTTTGTCAGCGCCATTTTGGTTCCCATATCCAATAGGTCTTCAATCTTTTCCAGCAATTCCTCAATCAACATATGCCTGCTTCCTTTCTCTGATCCTGCCGATAATCTCATCTCTCACTTCAGGCGGAACGAATTCCGAAATGTCACCCCCAAACTCACACACTTGTTTTACCACACTTGAGGAGAGGAACATATGCTCCGCGTCCGCCGCGATAAACACGGTTTCAAACTCCGGATTCAGCTTTTTGTTGATTAGCGCCTGCTGAAACTCATCCTCAAAATCCGATACGGCGCGCAGCCCTTTCACCACGGCGGAGGCCTTGTATTCCTTCGCCATGTCCGCGAGCAGGCCGTCATAGAGCACCACTTCGACATTGCCCATGTTCGTTAGGCAGCGGCGCAGCAAATCCACGCGCTCCAGCGCCGTAAAATAGTAATTTTGTTTATGATAGTTTTGCATCACGGCCACAATCACGCGGTCAAACAACCTTGCGGAACGGCGGATGACTTGCAAATGGCCGATGGTGACCGGGTCAAAGCTGCCCGGGCAAATTGCTGTTTTCATATAACCATGCCCCCCGGAGGATATCAGAGAATCTTGCGGAATAAATGAACGGCTGTTTTGCCGTAACGGTAGCTGCGCTGCAGGCTGAGTGCGCCGATTTGCTCCGGCAGCGGTTCGTGCAGCGGGCTCTCACACATTACGGTTCCGCCCTCGGCCACATGCAAGGGCAATTGCTCCAGCGCCCGCTGCAGCAGCCCCTTGGCATAGGGCGGGTCGAGAAAAATCAAATCAAATTCCTGCCCTGCCGCCCTGCCGCCGAGGTAGGCAAAGGCGTCTGTTTGCAAAACAGCGGCCTTTTCTTCCAGATGTGCATGCGCCACATTCTCGCGGATGACCTGCACAGCCTGCTTGCTGCTATCCGTAAACACGCAGGAGGCGGCCCCCCGGCTGAGCGCTTCTATTCCGAGCTGACCGGAACCGGCAAATAAATCCAAAACACGGCAGCCCTCAATATCAAACTGAATCGCGCTGAACAGGCCTTCTTTCACCCGTTCGCCCGTTGGGCGCACATCGTCGCCCTCCAGCGTCTGTAGCCGGCAGCCTTTCGCCGAGCCTGTAATTACTCTCATTGTAAACCCTTCCTTGTGTTGCAATAGTAGCGCATACGGCCATGCTTTGTCAAGTTCTGCCAGGTTCTTCGCCGTGAAACGCTTCATAGACAGTTTGCGCCGCCGTGCGGGAAATACCCGAAACCTGCTCCAATTCCGCAAGCGTTGCCTGTTGTATTTTGGTGAGTGTCTGAAAGTGCTTGAGCAGCGCCTTTGCCCGCGCGGGGCCGATGCCCTCAATTTCTAACAAACTGCTGGATAAGGCGGAGCCGCTGCGTTTTTTGCGGTGGTAGCTGATTGCCCAGCGGTGCACCTCCTCCTGAATCTGCGAAACAAGCGTAAAGGCCTGCCGTTTTGCGCCCAGGGCAAGCTCGCCGCCGTCCTGCGCAATGGCCCGGGTGCGGTGGCGGGAATCCTTCACCATGCCGAAGAGCGGAATGGAAAGGCCGTATTTTGCAAGCACCGGCAGCACGGCGTGCACCTGCCCCTGGCCGCCGTCCAATAAAATTAAATCCGGCAGCCTGCCGAAGCCCTCGTCCTGCCCCTGCTCTTCTATATAGTGGGCAAAGCGGCGGTCCAGCACCTCCGCCATGGAGGCGTAGTCATCCTGCCCGGCAAAGCCCTTAATCATAAAGCGTTTGTAGCAGCGCTTGCAGGGCTTGCCATCGCGAAACACCACCATGCCCGCAACGTTTTGCGCGCCCGCGGTGTGTGAAATGTCGTAGGATTCGATATACTCCGGCGGGGCGGAAAGCCCCAGCAGGCCGGCCAGCTCGTCTAAGGCCGCGGTTGTTTTGCCCTCTCGACCCGTGGATTGCGCCAGCTGCTGCGCCGCGTTCGCCCGGCACATCTCCACCAGCTTCAGCTGCTCCCCTTTTTCGGGGACGGAGATGACGACGGCCTTCCCCGCCTTTTCGCTCAGCCATTCCTGCAACAGCGCCGGTTCTTGCACGGGGCCATCCCAGGTGAGGCGGCGGGGGATGAAGTCCCGCAGGGTATAAAACTGTTGAATCAGCTCCGCGCGTGCCTCGGGCAGCGCCTCCGGGCGTTCAATCAGGAAGGTTTCCCCGTCATACAGCCTGCCCTCTTGAAAGCGCAGCACGGCCAGGCAGGCGCGTTCCTGTGCGCAGACCAGGGCGAACACATCCTGCTCCTTATAGCTGGAGACGAGCACCTTCTGCTTTTCTTTCAGCTTTTTTAAGGACATGAGCAAATCACGCAGGCGAGCCGCCGCTTCAAAATCCAGCTCCTCGGCCGCCGTTTGCATGCGCTGTTCCAGCTCTTTGCGCGTTGCGCTTTCGCCCCCCTGTAAAAACAGCAGGGCGTCACGCACATTCTGCTCATAGTCCCTCCGCCCGATTTTGCCCGCGCAGGGGGCTGTGCATTGGCCGATGAAATGATGCAGGCAGGGTCGCCCCTTCCCGATATCCCGGGGGAATTGCTTGCCGCACTGCGGAATGCGAAACAGCTTTTTCGCTTCATCCACCGAGGTTTGCACCACAAAAGCGTTGGTGTAGGGGCCGATATAGTCCGCGCCGTCGTCCAGCTTTTGCTTGGCCTCATAGAAATTCCGCCATTCCCCGCCTGTGACACGGATATAGCGGTAGCCCTTGTCATCCTTCAGCAGGATGTTATATTTGGGGTTATGCTGCTTGATTAGGCTGCATTCCAAAACCAGAGCCTCGAATTCACTGTCGGTGAGGATGGTGTCAAAATCCGCCACATGCTCTACCATTTTACGCACTTTAATCAAATGCGTCTCCTGCTGCGCAATAAAATAGCTGCTCACGCGGTTTTTCAGCGCCTTGGCTTTGCCGACATAGATAATCGCCCCGGCGGCGTTCTTCATAAAATACACGCCGGGGGTCAGGGGGAGCTGCAGCGCCTTTTGCCGCAGCCTGCTTACTCTGTCATCCATGCCTGTTGCAACCTTTAACGTAAAAAGCGGTGGAGCAAAAGCCTACTTTCACCCCACCGGATTCACGCGTTTCATTCTTATTCGGTAAACCCGGAATTCACCAGTTTCACCAATTCGTCCACGGCCAATTCTTCGTCCGGCCCGCCCGCGATAACGCGGATTTCGGTGCCGCCCATAATGCCCAGGGACAAAACGCCGAGCAGGCTTTTTGCGTTTACACGGCGTTCCTCTTTTTCAATCCAGATGGAGGACTTGAATTCATTCGCCTTCTGGATAAAAAACGTTGCGGGACGTGCATGCAATCCAACTTGATTTTGCACCATTACATCTTTCACATACATGGCTCATATCTCCCACTAAAAAAATGATTCTGCAAAACAAAATGAGCGCGTACATCGCCCTCGTACTACACATTATAGCAGAAAAGACCGTTGCGTCAACGCATATCTTGTCCAAATATGAGAATTCGTATCCTACTCCAAAGTCCGTCCAAACTGCTCATTGTTGTTTGTTTATTTTGCCTAGGGATTTGCATGCTCTTTCCAAATCAGCGGAGCAATAGCTCCCGGCGTTGCCGCCCCTCGTAATAAACCTCCGTTAAACCCAGCGCCGCAATGCGCTCCTTTTGCCGGGGCAAATCGCAAAATAAATCCTCCGCCCGGTGCGCATCCGTGCCAAGGGTAATATATTGCCCGCCCGCCTCGCGGTATAACAGCAGCAGCTCATCCCCGGGCAGGGTGCAGTCCATGCCCTTGCGCAGCGGGGAGGTGTTGACTTCCAGCGCCATGCCTTTTTGCGCCATGTTAGAAAAAATACGCAGCATCTGCTGCCTGTCATAATGCAATACGCCGCAGTAGCGCTTGGGGAAGTCCGGATGCGCCAGCGCATCAAAGCCGCCTGCGTCCACGGCGCGTTCCAGCTCCCGCCAATAGGCTTCATAGCTCTCCTGCGGCGCAATGCCCCGGCGCACCACCTCGCTGGCAAACAGGCCGTCAATCCAGGAATGAATGCTGCACAGGATGAAGTCATAGGGCAGCCTGCTCAGCCGCCGCATTTCCTCCGGGAACAAATGCGGCTCCCCAAATTCCACGCCGAACAACAGCTTCAGGCGCCCGCCGTATTGTTTCTTTGCCTCCAAAAACTCCGCAAGGCAGTCCTCGGCGCGGTAATAGCCATAGCCGTCGTCCAGCGGGTTGTTGTCAAAATGGTCCGTGAAACAAAGGCAATCCACCCCGATTGCCATTGCCCGCTCGCAATACGCCGCAAAACGCTCCGAGGAGTCGCAGGAAAAATGCGTGTGCAGATGTAAGTCGCAGTTCATGTATGATTCCCCTAAACCTTATTCGCTAAGCCCCGCGCAGGCTTCCACCGGCAGGGAAAACACGATGCCGTGCGCCTGCGTTTTCATGCCGCAGGCCGAGCTGATGGCTTGCATCAATTCTTTTTTTTGTTGCCTTGGGATTAAAATGGCCACAATTTCTTTTTCGGCCTGCAGAGAGATGCCAAAAAATTTCACCGCGTCCTCCAGGCCGGTGCGGCGGGCGTTGACAATGGTTCCGCCCCGCGCCCCCGCCTTGTGAGCCGCGTCCATCACCTGTTCGCTGAACCCCTGATTCACCAGGGCAATCACCAGCTCGTGACCCGGTTCAGGGCTGCCGTTTATCGTTTCCCGTTCCATGTTTTTCCCCTGTCCTTTTTCATGTTCCGTGTATTCCTTCGCTAGGGTGTGGGAGATGCCCGCGCTGACGCCGGAGACGGGCATTATGAAGGCAATGCCATTACCGGGGCGGGTGAGCGCCAAGCGCTCCTTTACAGCGGTTAAAAGAGCCTCTGCCCGAACATCCGGCACGATGCAAAGGCACACCGTTTTTTCCGTTCCGGAAAGGCCGAAGGTCTTCAGGCTTTCGGAGCTGGCCGCGCCCATAGCATGAAACATATAGTGAAAATGTACGCGCTTTTCCCGTAAAATATCCTCCAGCCGGCCGCTGTCATCGCGGTCGATAATGGCTGTCAGCAGCCAGGGCGCGGGATGAAAGAGCGGCTCATGTCCGTCCATCTTCGCCCTCCTCTCCATATTCAATAATTGCGTCATCGGAATCGTCCAGCAGGTCAACCTGCGTAGCCTGCGCCAGCCTGCCTTTGTATGCGATGCCCATGAGCTGAATCGCCAGCAGCGGCGTCATGGCAACCATGGCAACCAGGCCAAAGGCGTCCGTCATAATCCGCTCCGGGTTTGCACAGGCGCCAATGGCAAAGGGCAGCAAAAACGTTGAGGTCATCGGGCCGCTGACCACGCCGCCGGAGTCAAAGGCGATGCCGATAAACATCTTCGGCACAAAAAAGGTCAACGCAATGGCGGCGAGATAGCCCGGAATCAAAAACCAGTAAATAGAAACGCCCGTGATAACCCGCAGCATAGAAATGGCCAGCGAAACCGCCACGCCGATGGATAAGTAGCGCTGCACGGCCTTGCCGGGGATCGCCCCCAGCGAAACTTCCTCCACCTGCCGTTTTAACACATGGACGGCGGGCTCCGCGGCAACAATAAAGTAGCCAATCAGCGCCCCCAATGGAAGCAGCAGCCATTGAAAGGAGGAAGATGCAAGGTCATTTCCCAGCAGTTGCCCCACGGGGATAAAGCCGACGTTGACACCCGTCATAAACAGTACAAGCCCCGCAAAGGTGTAAATAAAGCCGATAAACAGGCGCAGCAAGCGGCGTTTGCTGTAACGCCGGGTAACAAGCTGGAACAGCGCCAGCACAGCCAAAATCGGCCAAACAGCCCGCGCAACCTCCCCAAAGTGGTGCGGCAGTCCGCGCAAAAACTCCAGAGATACATCGCGGGAGGTCACAATTTCCGGAATCACCGGGGGAACATAGCCGGTATCCTTGGGGTGAAAGCAAATACCCAAAATCAATACAGCCAGAATTGGGCCGATGCTGCACAGCGCAACGAGGCCGAAGCTGTCCTCGCGGGACTCCTTATCCCCGCGCACGCAGGCCAGGCCAAGTCCCATGGCCATAATAAACGGCACGGTAATGGGGCCGGTGGTTACGCCGCCGGAATCAAACGCCACAGAAACAAAATTGGTGGGCGCGAAAATGGAAAGAACAATAACCAGAGTATAGCACACAATCAGCATATGGGACAGGCAAATGCGAAACAAGATGCGAAAAATCGCAAACAGCAGAAATAAGCCAACACCTCCCGCCACGGCAAGAATCAATGTTAGGTCTGGGATGCCCGGCACCAACTGCGCGAGCACCTGCAAATCCGGTTCCGCTACGGTGATGATAACACCCATGGCCAAGCTCACCGCCGCAACAAGCAGGATTTTCTTCGTTTTGGTCATCGCCGCGCCGATATCCTCACCCAAGGGCATCATGGACATATCCGCGCCCAGGGTAAACAGCCCCATACCGCATATCAATAGCAGCGCGCCGCATAAAAACAGCAGCAACGTGCCCGCGGGCATGGGCGCAATCACAACGCTTAATAGAAACACAATTACGGTAATCGGCAGCACCGCCGAAAGAGCCTCTTTTGTTGTTTTTTTCAGTTTTTGTCTCAACGGGTCACCTCTCTTCTGGTTGAAAATTAGGCGGTAGCGGTCTAGCCCTACGACAGGGCAGATAGTAACATGTACGATAGCCCCAGCAATTCCGCCGACGCCGGTTCCCTGCGGCAAACGGCATCCACCGGGAACGACGGTGCGCCCGGTGTGCGCACCCTACGCGATATGTCCCATAATTTCCGCCGACGCCGTTTCGGGTTGCATTCGTAGGGGCGCACTGTGTGCGTCCGAGGCCGGTTCCCTGTGGCAAACGGCTTCCAGAGGAAACGACGGTGCGTTTAGGAAGCCGCACCCTACGCGATATGCCATGCAAATTCCGTCGCAGCCGTTTGAATCGCATTTGTAGTAGTCTTTGTCAACTAAATCTTTACAATTGGATGAAAATGCCTCAGTAAAGGGAAGCTGTCGTATGTGTGTTCAGGTTATCCATGACTAAGACAACTTTCTGCACATTGGGGTATTGCTCGTCAAGCAACCATTTGATTTTGTTCGCCCAATCTTCACTTGTGCGCCGCGGATGCGCCTGTGCGTAACGCCATGAGTTCTGCTCGTTGCTCATCGCTAAGCCTTATTTCTTCAATTGCCATTTCGTTACCCCCTTTTGGGGTATTGTACCACTTTTTTCTTTGGTTGCAAAATTTTAGTTGACAAGAGGTAGTAGGGGAGCACATTGTGCTCCCGCTGCCGCTTCCCTGCGGCAGACAGCATCCGCTGGTAACTCCCTCCGTCCCCGCGGGGACGGAGGGAGTCGTCGTCCCGATGCCGGTTCCCTGTGGCAAACGGCATCTACCGGGAAGCGGCGGTGCGCCCGGTGTGCGCACCCTACGGCGATATGCCCCGCAAATTCCGCAGATGCCGTTCGGGCAGCCAATCCTGGCCTCACAAATTCCGCCGCTCCGTTCGGGTATTACTTCTGCATCAAATGGTAGCACGGGTTTTGCGGGATAAAATCCCATACAGCAAAGCATTTCATCCTGCAAAACCTGTGACCATTACATGCAGGAGTAATAGCATTGTAGGGGCGCGCATTGCGCGTCTACGTTCCGACGGCGCGCCGTTTATTCTTGGTATCCGCCGCATGGTCGGTATTGCCCAAGGGTTTTCGCGCAGGAAAAAATCATAGGACGCGCAATGTGCGCCCCGCGATATGCCCCGTAAATTCCGCCGACGCCGATTCTCTGTTGCAAACGGCATCCACCGGGAACGACGGTGCGCCCGGTGTGCGCACCCTACGGCGATATGCAAAATTCATTTATCAAATTTCAAATAACATCGAAAAAGGCAAAGCCACTGAATATAAAGGGTTTCTTCGGCGGTAAAGTCTAATGGCAGCTTCTCCAGCCTTAACGCGGTATGAATCTGCTTTTTCGTCAAATATTTTCGGAGGCCATGGTTGCGATTATGCATGCAATCCGTGATAAATTTGCTGTATTTGGAATAGTAGCTTGGCTCAATATCCGGTGTTTGCTTTCTGCAAAAGTGCAGCAGCACCGTATCAACCGATGGTGCCGGATGAAAATCGTCTTTGCGAAAATGATAGACGATTTTCGCGTCAAAAATAGGCTTGATCAGCAAAGACAGTAACGATTCACCCGGCGTACCCATAAATCGTTTGGCTGCACCTTTTTCAACAACGAGCCATGCCTCGCTTGGGGGATTGCTTGAAAATAAAAGCTTTTTGATTATCTCAGTGCTTCGGTTAAATGGGATATTTGAAAACACTTTATATTGCGTTTTCGGCAAATTCCACTTTAAAAAGTCGTAACAAAGCACTTGCGCATTTGGCACGGCAGCAAAATTTTCAGCAAGCTTACGATGCAAGACCTTGTCGTATTCTATGGCTATCACCCTGCCGCAAACTGCGCAAAGCCCTTTCGTGATATGCCCTTTCCCGGCACCTATTTCTACGACAACATCATTTCGCCCGATTGACGATAGTTTAATAATTCGTTTGATGAGAGCGGGGGAGGTTAAAAAATTCTGAGAAATGCTCAGACTATTACTATATTTAGACACAAAAAATACACCTCATATGTTTTATTCATAAACACAAAGGCGCACAAAACCAAAGGGCAGATTACCCTGTCGGTTTGTGCGTCTTATTTGCGAATACGAATATTATTACACATTTGGTGTATACGGCCTCCGTCCAGTGATATAAAAGCAGTATAGCACAGTAAAATAAAATGTCAAATGAGAGAACTCAAAAATCGCCAACCAAAGGAGCCTTCTCTTTCGGTTGGCGATGGTTGAAAAAACGCCGCCTTAAGCGTTTCGTTTTTTCGGTTATGCGATTTTTATGAGCTCCAGGAACGCGTTTGTGCCGCTTGCCAGCAGAATGGAAAAGCCGCTGGTGCCGATTGCCACGGTGTCCCCCGCGTTGAGGGAGACATCCGCCACGCCGGAACGCTGCCCGATATCCAGCAGCAGGAACAAATCGCTGTTTGCCAGCGGAACGCCGTTAATGAGCAGGCGCAGCGCCGTGCCAATGCCCGCCGTGGTGTGCACGCGGTAATCGATGCGATAAACGCCGCTTTGGTTGACTGTAACCGTGGTTCCGCCCGGCACAAAGCTCATGCCGACGGGCGGGTTGGAAAGCGTAGCATCCAACACGATAGAGCCTCCGGCGGAAATCAACCGCGCGGTGGTGGAAACAAAGCTGCCGTAAGCGGAAAGCACCGCCGCGCCCGTAGCCCCTGTGGCTCCCGTTGCCCCGGGAAGTCCCTGCGGCCCTGTTGCTCCCGTTGCCCCAGGAAGTCCCTGCGGCCCTGTTGCGCCGGTCGCCCCGGGAATTCCCTGCGGCCCTGTCGCCCCGGTGACACCGGGAATACCTTGGATGCCCTGGATACCCTGAATGCCCTGTGGGCCGGTTGCGCCCGTGGCTCCGGTTACGCCCTGCAGCCCTTGCACACCCTGCACACCCTGCGGCCCCGTTGCTCCGTTTGCTCCGGGTACACCGGGAATGCCTTGGATGCCCTGAATACCCTGTGGCCCAGTGGCACCGGGTAGCCCTTGCGCTCCGGTGGCTCCGGTGGCTCCTGTTGCGCCTGTCGCTCCTGTTGCTCCCGGCAGACCGGGAATGCCCTGCGGTCCTGTTGCCCCTGTGGCGCCCGTGGCGCCGGTAGCTCCCGGCAGACCGGGGATGCCCTGCGGCCCTGTCGCACCCGTAGCTCCCGGCAGACCGGGAATGCCCTGCGGCCCCGTTGCACCCGTGGCTCCTGTTGCCCCCGTAGCACCCGGCAGACCGGGGATGCCCTGCGGTCCCGTAGCTCCCGGCAGACCGGGGATGCCTTGTGGTCCTGTTGCGCCGGGGCAGCCCCGCGGGCCTCGCGGGCCTACGCAGCAGGCGCAGGGGTTGCAGGAATTGCAGCCCATGTTTGTATTGGGAAAATAATCCATTTTGCCCATCCTTTCTTTTGATGCGGATAAACTTGTACCCTAACATCAGAATATGAGAAATGGACAAAAGGGTGCTATTGTTTGTCTAGCGACTCTGCTCAATCAAGCGCTGCTTTTCCTGCCAGAGCGGGAGGGAGAGGTCTACATAGTAGCTGTGCGGGTTTTCAAAGCGCAGCACCTCGTCCCAAAGAGTGTCAATTTGCTGTTGGCAGAACGCGCGGATTTCCGCAAGCGGTCTGGTGCGCCCCACAAAGCTTCCGCCGGAAAACAGCGGCTCCAACAGCGGCTTGGCAACAAAGTTGGTGATGGTTTTTCGCTTCCAGCTATAGTCCGGGTCAAACAGTTCATAGGGGGCGCTTTCGTCTATCGTTTCCCCCTCCAGCGTAATCAGGTCGGCGATGGCCTTGTTGCTGCTGCGGTCAAACAGGCGATAGAGCTTTTTTACGCAGGGGGTGGTGATTTTTGTTACATTCTCGCTCAGCTTAATTTTGGGAATAATTGCGCCGTTCTGCTCCATTGCGCAGAGCTTGTAAACGCCGCCGAACACGGGGCTGGTTGCGCTGGTAATCAGCCGTTCGCCTACACCGAAGATATCCACCTGCGCGCCCTGCAGGAGCATGTCGCGGATGATATATTCATCCAGCGAATTGGAGGCTACGATTTTGCAGTCCTGCATGCCGGCCTCGTCCAGCATGCTGCGCGCTTTGATGGAAAGATAGGCGATGTCGCCGGAATCGATGCGTATGGCCTGGGGGCGGAAGCCGCGCGGCAGTACCTCGCGGCGAAAGGCCTCGATTGCGTTTGGTACGCCGGATTTCAAGGTGTTGTAGGTATCTACCAGCAGGGAGCATTGCGCAGGGTATTCCCTCGCATAGGCGCAAAAGGCCTCCAGCTCACTGTCAAAGGCCTGCACCCAGCTGTGCGCCATTGTACCGGAGGCGGGAACGCCGAAGCGCAGATCGCTCATGGCGCAGGCGCTCGCGGTGCAGCCGCCCAAATAGGCCGCGCGTGCGCCCAAAATCGCCCCGTCATAGCCCTGCGCACGGCGGGAGCCGAATTCCAGAACAGTCTTCCCCTGCGCCGCGCGCGCGATGCGGTTGGCCTTGGTGGCAATCAGGCTTTGGTGGTTGATGGTGAGCAGAAGCATGGTTTCAATCATCTGCGCCTGTATCATTGGCCCGCGCACCGTTATAATCGGCTCGCCGGGAAAAATTGGAGTACCCTCCGGAACAGCCCATACATCACAGCTAAAGTGAAAATCGCGCAGATAGTCTAAAAAATCCTCCGCGAAACCGCGCCCGCGCAAATAGCTAAGATCCGCCTCGCTGAAGGAAAGCTGCTGCAGATACTCCACCAGCTGCTCCACACCCGCCATAATGGCGAAGCCGCCGGAATCCGGCACCTTGCGGAAAAACATGTCAAAATAGGCGACGGTGTCCTTGAGTGCGCTGTGCAGATAACCGCCCGCCATGGTCAGCTCATAATAGTCCATCAGCATGGTGAGGTTGCGCCGGTTTTCCGGAATTTGCATGTTTGTGTGCTCCTTTTTTCATAATGAGAATAAAAATGGTTGAATCCGGTAGATACTTTGTGCTACACTGAAACGGTATCACAGGGATAAAGAAAGGATGGCCGCGATGCGTACACGTAAGCAGGAACTGGGTGAAAGAAATATCATCGGCGCAAAAGTGGAACAGCGCCGCCGTGTGTTAGGGATGAAGCAGAAGGATCTGCTCACCCAGCTGCAAATAAAAGGAATTGATATGAACGCCTCCGCCCTGTCAAAACTGGAGGGTCAAATTCGCATTGTCAGTGATATTGAACTGAAAGCGATTTCGGAAATTTTGGGCATCAGCGCCGCGGAATTGCTGGAGATGGATTAGCTAAGCCGAAACGCTCCCTCTCCCCAGCCCCATTCTCCGTTGACGTGCTCCCCGGCACCGATTAAAAAATGCAGCTTGGCAATGCCAAGG
Source organism: Oscillospiraceae bacterium (assembly GCA_031549535.1). Taxonomy (GTDB): domain Bacteria; phylum Bacillota; class Clostridia; order Oscillospirales; family Acutalibacteraceae; genus JAVBPP01. The sequence goes on along the minus strand of JAVBPP010000067.1, from coordinate 14,954 downwards.
TCAATCTCGCTCCCGCCGCCGGGCACTGTTGCGCGCACCTCGCCGTTTTCGCAGAGGAAAACGGTGGGCATGCGGTTATTGCCGGAGGGCGCAAGGGTGACGGCGTGCATGGCGTCTAAAAACCAGGGCGGCTCGCTCCCGTCCGTGCGCATCATGTCCGCAACTGACTTTTGTTTGCGGTGTGTGACGTTTCGAATGAATTTTTCCCGCCCGGATTGCGTCTGCTCCGCATAGCCGAGCGCAATGACACAGGCCAGCTTTTCCCCTGGCGCAACGTCACAGATGACGTCCCCTTTGCGGTAACTGCCGCCCACCCAACAGCTCGCTAGGCCGAGCCTGGTTGCTTCCAGCACCAGGAGCTCGCCGAAATAGCCGAGCTTTTCTTTATAGTATGCGTCATTTTCCCGCCCGACGAGCGCAAAAAAACTCTGCACACCGGTTAACAAGCCATAATTCCGAGAGAACCCTTGAAAAGGCTGGGCGCCATCCACGATGAGTTGGATATGCAGCCCCTCCTGTGCATTGATTTGCGCGATTTTTTCATTCAGCGCGGCGCAGAGCTCCGGTTCCGGTTGCTTTTCCAAGTATTTTCTGCGGGAGACACGCAGCGCGCTGGCTTCCAAAAGCGTCATAGCGATGATCCTTTCTTTTTCAAACAGTTTTTACCCAATGTGCAAACGGGAAGGGGATGTTTGCCTTTGTGCCGTGCGCCAGGGCTGTGAAATAACAGGCGGCGCTGACGTGGAACGGCACGGGCAGAAAAGCCTGCGGGTTTACATGCATCAGGTGGAACAGCGCGGCGTTTGTTGCGCGCAGATCGTTGCAAAAACCGCTTTGGTAGACATTCCGCTTCCCCAGGCGGCGCATCAGCCTTTCGCCGACCTCCTCAATGGCACAGCGGCCAACCAAAAGCACCCTGCCCTCAATGCGGTCAATCTCAGCCAGGTCGTGCCCCTTGCCCATCACCATGGTAAAACCGCCCTTGCCGCCGTGGTCGTAGGCCATGACCTGCAGCACAGAGAGCGGATTGTTGCGGCAGCCCTCGCGGCAATGCCGCTGCACCCCTGCAATCAGCCGGATGTCGGCGGGAAATTGCGGAATCAGATCGGTGGGGTAGATGGTTTGGTAGGCGGAGATATCGCCATCAATTGTGATGTCCTCAAGCGAGCTCACGCCGTCTGCATAGCCTTTTTCCACGGCAAGTTTCAAGTGCGCAACCTCGTCCAGGGTTAAACCGAAGATGCGCGCCCCAACGATATCCGCGGCCACAACATTGCGGCTGCCGATGAGCAGGCGAAACGGAACAATGCACGCATCCGCAAAGGCTGTGACAGGGTAGTGCCCGTGAATCGTGCCCTCCATGCCCTCAATCAAGGTGAAATCCGGCCGGATATAGCCCAGCACATCCACCAGCTTGTGTGGTAGATTGTAGTTGTGGTCGGCGCGGCGGTCATTCTGGCGGGGGAAGGCCCATTGGTTTTTCACGCCCAGCGTCACGCCCGCCATCGAATGCGTTTTCAGCTTCGGCAGGCTGATGTACAGGTTTTCGTCCCGGTGCTCCACCAGTTTATCCACGAGGAGTTGAGGGATTTCAAAGCTTGTTCCGGCATAGCCCTCGGCCTGCTCAGTTTCACTGCGCTTGCCCTTGAATTCGTAGCTGACATTTTTTTCCTCATCCAGATAAATCGGCTTTGCGCCCGTGCGCTTGCAAACATCCAAAAAGCCGTTCCCGCGGAACACCATGCGCGTGAAATTACTCTGCGTGGAGTTCTCAAACAGATAAACCTGCGTCGCCCCTGCGTCATACCAATAGCGAATCACGGCCTCAACAAACTCCGGGCGCGTGTAGCAATAGGGCTTTGCGTCAATGCCGTTGGGTTTGATATAGACCGCGCCGCTGGATTTCAGCAGGGAGGCCCCGCCTGCCAGGTCGAAAATTTCTTTCACGGCGCTTTGCATTTCGCGGCACAGTGCGGCAGGCAGCGGCAGGTAATGGCAGAAGCTTTCATCTTGATGCGCGGCGCTCATGTTTCGGACATAGACAGTGGTCATTGCATACACTCCCCCCTCACAGATTAATACTATTATAGAAGTGTAAAAAAACAAAGTCAATACGGGGCCTGTTGCGCTCCGCGGTTGACAGGCAAAAAAGAAAGGAAGCAGACGCATGCTGCAAGAAGAAATAATTCGCGCCGCCCTGCAACCCGCGCAAGCTCTGTTCTTATATGAGAGCCTGGATTCCACACAGGAACAGGTCAGGCGGCTTTTGGCGGGGCAACAAACCGCGTTCGCTGTGCTGAGCGATGCGCAGCACGCCGGGCGCGGTCGGCTGGGGCGCAGCTTTTTTTCGCCGCCGGGCACCGGACTTTACCTAACTTGGGCGTTTCCTCTGCCGGAAAATCAGCTGCAGCCGCAATTGATGACCTTGGCCGCTGGGCTTGTTGTGTGCAAAGCCGTGGATTATTTTGTTCACAAAAAGTTTACTTGCATGATGAAGTGGCCAAATGATATACTAATAAACGATAAAAAGATTTGTGGAATATTGGCCACCTTGAGCTCTTCTGTCAATGAACTATTCCGGCAATGGGTGCTCATTGGGGTGGGTATCAATGTAACGGGAGATACCTGGCAGTTTCCGGAGGAAATCCGCGAGCTTGTCGGCACGGTTCAGCAGCAGACCGGGCAGGCCATTCCGCGTGAAATGTTAAGTGCCCATATTTTAAACGGCTTTTATCAAATGATTGCGCAGGATAGCGCGCTAGCGTTTGACGGCTGCGTGGCGGAAGTGAAACAGCGGCTGTGCACCTTGGGCAGGCAGGTGAGTTTTAGCCGGGACGGAAAAACGCACAGCGGCACGGCGGTTGATTTGTTGGCGGACGGCAGCCTGCTGATTCAAACGGAAACACAGCAGCTGGCGATTCAATCGGGAGAAGTTTTGCATAAAAGGTAGCGCTTCCGTTTTCACAAGGAAAAGGGAAATAATGGATGAATTTTCCAGGAAAAGGCGGTGATTCTAACAAAAATGTAAATATAATAAATTATTTCTAAACAATTTGTTCGTATTTATAACTATTTTATAAATAATCGAAGAACCTCTATGAAAATATACACCTGAATGGTATATTCTATATGTTAAATCAATAGAAAGTGGTGAACAAACAATGGCAAACAAAGAAATTAAGAGCGGTACCTCAGAAGGCATGAAGGAAAGCTTCAAAAAGGCAACAGTCGAAATGCTGCTTCTGGACATTGTGAAGGAAGAGTCCATGTACGTTTATCAGATTATGTCTGAAATGACAAAGCGCAGCGAAGGCATGTATACGGTCTCCACCCTGTACCCCGCCATCTATCGCTTAACCAAGTTCGGCTATATGAAAGAAGACGGCATCAAAATTTCCGAAGGCAACCGTGCCCGCCGCTTTTATTCCATCACGCCCGAGGGCAAGGAATATTACGGGCAGCTGCGCAACGAATATGACCTGATTACACAGGGCATCGAAAAAATCATTGCGTTCAAGGCCTAATTGAAGAAAACCGACGGAGCCTTTCGCCTATGTTGCGGAAGGCTCCGTTTCTTTTCAACAAATAAACTAAAAAAGAGCAAAGACTCTTGACAAATTTGGGCGTTGCGTATAGAATGAGAGGGCTAAAATGCATTACATAAGGAAAAGGGGAAGATCGATGAAGAAGTATTTAGCTTTGATGCTCGTCTTAGCGATTTTGGTTCCGTTTGCCGCCTGCACAAAAGACCCCGAGGGCGACACCACGACCACAACCGCGAACAACGACACATCCTCAACGAACCCGAACGATCCGTCCGGGACAAATCCAACCGCAAACACAGGCGACACAACGCTTGACCCCAGCAACACAGGCACCACTGTTGACACAAGCACCACAACCGGTGTGCCGCCCACAGACGAACAAGGCAACACGGTTCCGACAACGGTTCCGCCCACAAACGGGCCAACCGAAACAGCCGCACCCACGAAGGAAGGCGACCCGCCCACCAAGGCTCCGACCGCTGCACCTACACAGCCGCCTGCTAATGTTGTGCCGGTGAACGGCTCTATTGCAGAAATTGTTGATTATTACAGCAAAGCTGCAAATGCAACAAAAACATCGAAAGACTTTAGCGTTAAAAAGCATACTGTGCAGACAGTTAAGTTTGTAAAGCCAACGATTGTGGCAGCCTTTGCAAATACACTTTTGAAGGATTTAGACGGCAAAACATTGGATTATGATATAACCTTTAAGAATGGAATTGGCTATGACAATAAGGATGGCGGGAAACAAACAACGCGTACACCGCAGAGCTTTTTGCCAATCAAAGATCAAGATTATATGTGTAAACTACCTGCTTCCGGTGTGAAGGCTGCAAGTTGCGTAGCAGATGGATCGAACTATAAGGTTGTCATCGAATTGATAAATGAGACCGTTAAAGCGGTTATAGAGCCTCCCGTATATTCTTCTTGCATGAACTCTGTCACTGAAGATATCAAGAATGTTAAAGAAGTTAAAATTAGTGACAATGCTCAAGCCGCATACAGCCAAGGCAAGATAACCGCTGTTGTAAATTCACAAGGGAAATTGGTATCCGTCTCCATGCATGGCTATGGCTATATCACAGGGGATGTGGAAAGCGGTACCGTTAAAATTCCTCTTGGCGGAAAAGTGAAAAATGCCGAACTTTACGGTGTGTTTGATGAATCTTATAATTTCACATGGTAAATAATTAGAAAAAGGGTACAGGATGCAACATCCTGTACCCTTTTCTGCCTAATAATAAGGGGGGATTGTCATGAAACGATTCACGGCAATTGTTTTTGCTTGCATCTTGGCGCTGCTCTGCACCGCCTGCACGGATAAAAAAGACCAGCAGAACACCACCACCACAGAGAACGGCGGCTCCACGGCGCTAACCACCGCCGGAAATAACGCGCAGGAGAGCACAAGCGCCACCCAGCCGGAAAGCTCCACCGCGCCGGAAACCTCCGAGGGGGAGACGACGACTCAGGCGGATACAGGCACTACGGACCCGCAGAACCAAAGTGCCGCGCCAAACGGGCAAACCACCACCGACCCTGCTGTGCGCCCTACGGAACAAGGGGACCACACTGGCGCGCAGCAAACAGCAGGCAAGCAGGCTCCTGTGAACGGCAGCGTCGCCGAAATACTGACGTTTTATAACGCCGCCGCCAACAACACGAAACAGCAGAAAAACTTTACCGTTGTAACAAAGGGCAAGTTGGACTGCAAAATCAAAGAACTGATTACCACAAACAAATTGGTTATCAGCGGCGCGAACAAGCTGCTGGAATCTCTCTTTAAGGATGAGGAATTCACCGAAACCTTTAAGGACGGCAAGGGCACTCAGCGCACGGATAAAACCCCCAATACCTATTTGCCCGTGAAAAATCAAGACTATATGAGCAAGCTCACCCCTGCAGACGTCCTTTCCGCAAGCTGCACGCCAAAGGGCGATGGCTGGGAAGTGAAAATTGTGATTAAGGAAGAAACAGTCAGCCCCATAACGCCGCCGCCCATGCATTATAAGGGCATGGATACCATGGATAAAGAAATTAATCTCGCCGATCTGCCGAACGGCATCACTATTCACGAGGATGCGAAAGCCACCTATCTGGTTCCTGATAAGTCGCAGATGAGCGGCGCGGGGCGGGATTACAGCGTGCGGGGCATCGTGAACAAAAACGGTACGCTGGATGAATACAGCTTTTATGAGCCGCTGCTCTTGTTTGGGCAGGCACAAATGTATGTCCCGATTTGGCTGGATGTCTCCATAGAGGGCTACTTCATCTCCGACATTACCTTTACTTATAATTAATAGAATAAACAGCACCGGCGGCAAATATGCTGCCGGTGCTGCTTTTACTGCTGTTTTCCGCAAAAAAACTTGTGCCCCCGCCCGATTCATGGTATCTTTATAATTGTAATTTTGTAAAAGGACGTGAGCGGCATGACAAAGGTAGCGGTATGCGGTTATGGCAATGTGGGGAAAGAGGTTGTGCAAACGCTTCTGCTGACGGAAGATATGGAGCTTTGCGGTATTGTTGACCCGCTTCAGGCCGGGCAACAGGCGGAGGGCTTCACGATTGTGAAATCTTTGGCGGAGCTGCAGGGCGTGGAGGTTGCTATTCTGGCGGCACCGAGCCGCCTGGTTCCGGATATGGCGGAGGAAATCCTTGCCTCGGGTATTCGCACCGTGGATGGCTTTGATATACACACGCGCCTGCCGGAGGTTTGGACGCAGCTGAACGCCGCCGCGCGCGCCAACGGCACAGCGGCTATCACCGCCGCGGGCTGGGACCCGGGCACGGATTCCATTATCCGCTGCCTGCTGGAGGCAATGGCCCCGCAGGGCATCAGCTACACAAACTTTGGCCCCGGCATGAGCATGGGGCACACCGTTGCCGTCAAGGCGATTGCGGGCGTGAAGGATGCGCTCTCCATGACCATTCCTGTGGGCACGGGCATCCACCGCCGCATGGTCTACATTGAGCTTGCGGACGGCTTTGACTTTGCCGAGGTTGCGGCGAACATTAAGCAGGACGACTATTTCGCCCATGATGAAACCCATGTCACCCTCGTCAAAAGTGTGCGGGAACTCACGGATATGGGGCACGGCGTTTCTATTGAGCGCAAGGGCGTTTCCGGCCGGGCGCAAAACCAACAGTTTGGCTTCACCATGAAAATCAATAACCCGGCCCTCACCGCGCAGGTACTGGTCTGCTCCGCGCGGGCGGTTCTGCGCCAGCAGCCGGGCTGCTATACACTCATTGAAATTCCGCCGGTTGACTTTTTGCCCTGCACACGCGCCGAAGCGGTGCACAGGCTGGTATAACATATGCCCAGGGAAACGGATTTTGGTTTTGACTGGTTCTTTGCGCTGACAGACGATTTGCAGCGCCCGGATCAAGGCGACCCACGCTTTCGGGCGGTGCAGCTGCCGCATGATTGGTCCATTGACTATCCCTTTGACGAAAACGCCGCCACACGGGGCTCCGGCGGTTATGCCCGCGCGGGGATTGGCTGGTATTATAAGGAATTCACCGTAACGTCCCAGGCGGGTTTGAGCCATCAGTTGCTGTTTGACGGCGTATATATGAACTGCTGCGTCTTTCTCAACGGCAGGCAAATCGGCGGCCATATCTATGGCTACACCCCCTTTGTTTTGCCGCTGGAGGGGCTGCGGGATGGGAGAAACACGCTTTGGGTCTGCGTAGACAATTCCCGCCAGCCCAATTCCCGTTGGTATAGCGGCTCCGGTATCACGCGGGGCGTCACCCTGCTCACCCTGCCCAACGTGCATGTCGCCCCCTTCGGCGTCTGCATCCGAACAGAGTCATTGGGCGCAGAGGGGGCGCAGCTGAGCGTTACGGCGGAGCTTTCGCAGGCATGCAGCGGTGAAGCGGAAATTTTGATAACAGATGCGCAGGGCAATACCGTGCTGCAAGCGCGGGAAGTGCTGCAGGGCAGCTTGATTCAGGCGCAGTTTTATCTCAAGGATGTGCTGCGCTGGGATATCGACACGCCGCATTTGTATACGCTGCGCCTGCAGCTGCCCTCCGGGGACTGTGTGGCGCAGAGCTTTGGCATACGCGAAACGCGCTTTGACGCGGAGCAGGGCTTTTTCTTGAACGGGCGGCCTATCAAGCTGCGCGGCGTCTGCCTGCATCATGACGGCGGCCTGTGCGGTGCGGCTGTTCCGCCGGAGATTTGGGGGAGGCGGCTGCGCTTGTTGAAGGAAATGGGCTGCAACGCCATCCGCTGTTCTCACAATCCGCCGGACACCGCGTTATTGGATTTATGCGACAGCATGGGATTTTTGGTGATGGATGAAGCCTTTGACGAATGGGAATTCACCAAACGCAAGGGCACGGGGGCGAACACACATGAGAGCCGCGGTTACAGCGAGTGGTTTGCCGCGGAGCATGCCGCAGATTTGCGCGCCATGCTGCGGCGTGACCGCAATCATCCCAGCGTTATCATCTGGTCCATCGGCAACGAGGTGCCCGAGCAGGTGCTCCCCGGCGGGGACGCAATCGCCGCAAGGCTTGCCGCCGTTTGCCATGAAATGGATCCCACCCGCCCCGTCACCCAGGCGAATGACATGATACGCGCACAGCCGAACGGCACGGCGGACCGCTTTTTGCGGCAGCTGGATCTTGTGGGCTTGAACTATGTGGACCGCTGGGGGCTGCGCACCGAAACCTTTTACGATGGGGACAAGCGGGACTTTCCCCAGCGCCTGTATATCGGCACGGAGCACGGCGCAATCGGCGGCGTGCGCGGGGACTATGCCCTGAGCGTGGAGCAGGAGAATTGGGGCAGTCGCCCCTACTATTCCGCCATGCTCAAGGCGGAGCAGCTGCTGCGTTACAATGAGACGCGGGCGTTCGTGCTGGGCGATTTTATGTGGACGGGGATAGACCATCTGGGCGAAAACAACTGGCCGCGCCGCAGCGCCACAACGGGTGTGCTGGACTTATGCGCCTTCCCCAAGGACGGCTACTATTTTTACCAGAGCCAGTGGAGGAGGCAGCCGATGCTGCATGTGTTCCCGCACTGGAATTTGCCCGTTCCGCGCGGGACGGTGGTGCCCGTTCTTGCCTACACCAACTGCTTTCAGGCGGAGCTGTTTGTAAACGGAACGTCCTACGGCAAAAAGGCCTATGAATTCCCCGCCCAGGGGATGACGGAGCAATACAACCACTTTGCGCATGCGATAGCGCCCATTACAACCAACGATTTGCATTTGAGCTGGGATGTGCCCTATGAGCCGGGCGTTTTGGAGCTGGTCGCCTATGACGTACACGGGGCTGCCGTGCTGCGCAAGCGTGTAGAAACCACAGGCAAGGCAACAACCCTAATGCTACAGGCGGATCAGGCTACCCTCCCGGCAAACGGCAGGGCGGTCAGCCAGGTTACCATAGCCCTGCGGGATGCCGCCGGGCGGCTTGTTCCGGATGACGACCGTGCGCTCACCATCCGCGTTAGCGGCGCGGGGCGTTTGCTCGGCGCGGATAACGGCGACCCGGAAAACCACGCGCTGTTTGCCGGCGGCTGCCTAACAACATTTCATGGCCTGGCGCTGTGCGCCGTGCAGGCGGGCAGAGAAGGCGGAAAGCTGCAGCTTTGTATCACAGCGGACGGAATTGCGCCGCAGGAGATAACAATTACAGTAACTTAAACGGGAGGATACAGCATGTTGGATTTAGACATTGCACAATTTTGGAAGGATGACGCGCTCGCGCATCTGGAAAACTGCTTTAGCAAAAAGGCGCCGCAGGTGGCGCTCGGTATTCGCATGAGCGATGAATGCGTGTTTGCGGAACTGGGCGAGGAGGGCAACCCCTGGGGCGTTACCCCGCGCGAGAGGCGCATAGAGCTCAACAAGCGTTACAACGAAAAAGCGCGGCAGATTGTGGGCCGCACCCTGCTGCGTGAGGAGTTTGAGCCGGAGGATTCCCGCTTTCCGGCCTTCCGCCAAATCGGCGAGGTGTTCGGCGGAGAATACCTGTTTGACGGCCAGACCACCTGGCTCAAAGGCAACTGCTCCACCACAGCAGAACTGGAAAAGGTGCTTGATAGGGTGGATCGGCTGGATTTCAGAAGCTTTGTTTTGCCCGCCAACTGGGAGAGTGAAAAAAAGCGTATTGATGAGGAATACGGCCTGGAGCCCTCTCCGTTCCATGGCATTCGCGGCCCAGTGACCCTGGCCTGTTCTATTTTCGGGGTAGAGAATTTAATTTTTCTGATGTATGACGCGCCGGAGCTGGCCGACCGTTTTCGCGACAGCATTGCGGATGTTATTCTGAAATATATCAACCTTTTCGCCGAGGAATCCGGCTGCTCCGAGCCGCCGCATGGCTTTGGCTTTGCGGATGATGACTGCTGCCTGCTCACGCCGGAGATGTATGAGCGTTTCGGCTACCCAATCCTGAAAAAGGTGTTCGATACCGTAGCCCCCCTGCCGCGTGACCAACGCCACCAGCATTCGGATTCCGCCATGGGTCACTTGTTGCCCATTTTAGCGCGTTTGAACCTCACCAGCTGCAACTTCGGCCCCACGGTGATGGTGAACGAAATCCGCAAATATATGCCTACAACCCGCATTGACGGCCAGCTTGCGCCCTTCACCTTCATGCGCAACAACGAGGCCGACATCATCGCCGAGGTCAAGCGCGATTGTGAAATGGCAAAAGAAAACGACCTGCGCGGCCTCAACTTGGCCACGGCAGGTTCCATCAACAACGGCTCCCTGCTCACCAGCATGCGCACCGTGATGGCAGCCATCCAAAATTATGGAAGGTATTAATATTTCGAATGCAAATTGCAGAAGTGGTGCGATAGACTCTAACAACACATGGACGATCCAAAAACACATTCAACCCGATGGATTTTTTGAAATCGAAGGCATCGGGTTTCGGCCCGGCTCCTCTGATACACATTTTTGGTTTTCCACAAACGAAGATAGAGGTAACACCCCCGGCCACCCGAACGGCGGCATATATATCGATTTGCAAAATATGAAATAGTGGGAGAGTAATTCATGAAGCAGTTGTTGATTGTGCTGTTACTCATGTTGCTGTTCGGCCTTTGCGCCTGCGGGCCGAACAGACCAAACGAAACAACGGGCACAACCCCGCCTCACACGACAGATCTGATACCAACCACAACCCCGCCTCACACGACAGATCTGATACCAACCACAACCCTGCCTTCCACGACAGATTTACTACCGACCACAACGGAGCAAAGCGAAAGCTCCGGCGCGAAAGTTGAAATACCAAAAATAGAAATTCCGACAAAAAAAATGACCCGTATTCCTATTTTATTCGGGAGTATTACGTCGATGCTTTCGACGACGCGGTTGAGTACAACAATCCCAATTATTTGGACTATAGGAAAAACGAATATTTTACCCGATATGACCTTGATGGCGATGGCACAGAAGAATTGTTATGGGGAAAATATTATTCCAGACACAGAGACAAAGAGCTCGAATGCCCCGATACCCCAAGCATTTACCGGATTTACACAATCCAAAACGGCGCTGTTGTGGAAGCAGGTGACTTGCCAGGGATAGGAAGTCCGAATTGCGACCCGCACACTTCCTTGCTTCTGAATGGTGTAATCAAAATGATGTGGTTGTCCAATTGGGAAGAGTGGCGATTCCACTTAGTAAATGACGAAATCGGAAGCGCTCCGAGCTATGCTTATGTTCGGTTTGAAAACGGTGATCTGAAGGAAATGATCACACTGACTGTTGATGATAAAGGCAAGCATTGGCGGTATGATGATCCTAACAGTTTTGACCGCACCCGTATCACAAAGGAAGCGTTTGAAAGCCTGAGGCTGGAATATGAGGGGAACGGGCAACTGGTGGAGCTTAACTGGAGACCGCTGGCGGAGTATGGGAAATAAGTATGGGGAACTGATCTCACACAAGTTCAATAAAAACTAGGGACGCTCACAGTGCGTCCCTACGAATGCAACCCGAACGGCGTCGGCGGAATTCATGGGGCGTATCCTGTAGGGGCGCGCATTGCGCGTCTGCGTTCCGGTGGAGCTTTATTCCAATCCGCTTTTAGGATACTTTCAAAATCCGGTAACGAGCGTTTCGTGTATGCGCTCGTTACCGAATTTTGTGTTATACCAATATCCATTAGAAAGCGTCATAAAGAATCAAGGGAAAGCTTTGCTGTATGGCTTTTTCGCAGATTATTTATCTACGCTTTCTTTGGATATTGGTATTACGTATTCTGAATGGGGATTGGCATAATTCAACTGTGAGTTGAGTTTTCACAAAAACGCCTCCATTGCAAGGCACGAAAGGTCTTGTTACAATAGACACAAATGATGAGGAGGCGATGCAATCATGTTAATTGCAAAGAATTTAAAACGCTTGCGTCTTGATATGGGGCTCACGCAGGAAGAGCTTGCGGGACGCATTGGCGTAACCGGGCAAGCCGTCAGCAAATGGGAACGGGATGAGTGCTACCCCGATATCACATTATTACCAGGGCTGGCGAATTGCTTCGACGTTACCGTGGACGAATTGCTGGGAATGGCAGAAATCAAGGGGAAAATGTGGGGTGTTTACGAAAAAGCAAACACCCTGCAAAAAGAAGGAAGGTATTATGACGCGGTAGCGATATACGAGGAAGCGTGCCACACCTTTCCCGCCGACCTTAGGCTGTCGGCAGCGCGCGCGCAGGCGCTTGCTATGGCCGGAGAGGGGATTGACCATGCCATTGAGCTGTGTGAACGCCGTCTGGGAGATACCTTGAGCGACCATGCGCGGAGCGGTATCGTGAGCGTGTTGTGTTTCCTTTACCGCAGTGCCGGAATGCCCGAAAAGGCTGAAACCCTTGCGCGCCGCCGTCCTCATGCGCGCGATAGCCGTGAGTTATTGCTGCCGAATTTCCTTGCACCATCCGAAAGAGATGCGTATTTACGCGAACATCTGCCCGGCATATTGACAGCCATATGTGAAATAATCGACGGCGGTGCAGAAACAGACGAAGAATGCCTGCGCCAGACCATCCTTGGGGTATACAAAACGCCTGTTCCCCCGCTTGAAGCCACCATGAAAATTGCCAGATTTTTTGAAGGTGCTTGCACCAATTAAAAAACAGGCTATTTGTCAGCTGTTTTGCGCTCTTTGCGCTTCTTCCAAAACATTTCTAAACACCGCAGCAGCAAACAGGCCAAAAATGCGCACAGCAAACCGGAGAGGATGCCGCCCAAAACGTCCGTTGGGTAATGCACATGCACATAAATGCGCGAAAAGCCAATCAAAATTGCCCAGATTGTCGTGGGAATAATCAGCCATTTTTTGCGGGAATACCAAAGCGCTCCGGCCGCCGCGAAGGAGGAGGAGGTGTGGCCGGAGGGGAAGGAAAAGCTGCTGAGTTTTTCCACCAAATTGGGGTAAATAAAGCTGTGTTTCCAGGCCTCCAGATTATAGGGGCGCTCGCGGGCAAACAGCTCTTTAAAAATATTGTCGTTAATCAGCAGGGAGAAAAGCAGAGCAAAGAGCACCGCAACACCATATTTGCGGCATTTTTTAACGCAGCAAAGCGCAAGCCCCAGCGCAATCCAGATAATGCCGCCGTCGCCGGAGAGGGTGATGGCTCGCATGATGGCGTCCATAACCGGGTTCCAGAGCCGTTCCACCCATTGGAATATCGTCCAGTCAAATTGTAATATCGTATCCATCTAATGTAATCCCCCAATAAAACAGGGATGCGGACAGTATCATAATTGTCCGCGTCCCTGCAAATTTTATCATACGCTTAGGCAAACAAGCCGCTGAACAGTTTGGTCAACAATCTGTTGAGGAAAATCAAAATGGAGGCGGGGTAAGAAACATAGCCGCCGAACAGATTGTTCATAATCCAGGACTTTGCCGGGGAGCCGAAAAGGCTGTTGTTGGTGATGATTTGAGTGTCGTAACCGGCGGTATCGTTTTCGTCCAGCGTAATCACGCGCACACCGCGGACGGCTTCATCGCCGTAAGAGAAATAGCCGATGCCGGGGGATTGAATCAAATCAATGCCGTCCACCGTGCCGATAAAGCTGTTGACATGGTCGTGGCCGAACACCATGCCCACAACGTCGCCCTGCGCTGCCATAGCGGCAAACTCGCCGTGGTTGCTGTCAGGCGGGCAGGACCATTCATTCAGCGCGCCCGAGGCCATATCCGGGTTGAGCTCCATGGCCCAGTTGCCGCCAAAGCGCTCGCGCGAGCCTTCCGTGCCGGCCGGAACAGCCTTGTAGCACGCATAGATTTCCGGAACGGGAATATGCTGGAACACCAGAGAGGGCAGCGGATTGCCGCCGTTTTCGGCCTTCAACGCGTTGCTCTGCTGCACATACCAGTCCACTTGGTCTTCATGCACATAGTCATAGCCGCCGTTGACGGTATCATAGGTGTTGGAGTCGATAATCCAAAGGTTATAAGCGTTTTTTGCGCCGTCGGAGCTGAGGATGGGCAAATTGTGCGTTCCGGTACCATAAAGCGCAGGCACGGCGTCATAGGCGAGGCAGTTGTCGTATTTCTGATACATTTTCAGCTGCTCATCTTTGGAGACAGAACCCTCGTCATCATGATTGCCGAAGGTGACCGTAAAGGGGATATCGCGCTTTGCCACAGGCTCCACGATGGAATCAATGGCGATTTGTGTCAGCTCCTGGTTAAAGTTGCCGGAGCCGGTGATGTTGTCGCCTGTGAACACAACCAGGTCGGGCTTTACGGCGTCCAGCGCCTTATTGATCGCCTCGACAGTTGCCACACGGGGGATAAAAATATCCTGTGTGTCGGCAATTTGCAGAATGGTAAATTTACCGTCCGCGTTGAATTTCAGCTTGTTGTCCTGCGTAATCGCGGCAGAGGCCGGGGCGAGCAGTCCAATCGTAAAGACCGCAACGAGAGCCAGCGAAAGCAAAACAGAGTATTTGCGTTTCATAATGGAACATCCTTTCCGTATCATTGTCCTTCAATTATACCATAATGCACAAGAATAACAAGGGGGGGAGCAAAAATATTGGCGGCAGCGCGGCAGGTTTTGCGGGCGGAAAAGTTGACACCCTCCCGCAAAAAACAGTATAATATCAATATAAATAAAGAGGAGGACTTGCTATGTGTGAACGGATACTCGTCCTGGATTTCGGCGGAAAATCCAACCAGCTCATTGCAAAACAGGTGCGTGCCTGCCGGGTGTATGCCGAAATTCGGCCCTTTTCCAAGGTTGACGCGCAGGGAATCGCCGCGCAGGGTTATCGCGGCGTTATTTTTTCCGGGGAAAACATTCCGGAACGCGCCGCATACCGGGATGCGCTGTATGCGGGCAAGCTGCCGTTTTTGGAAAACGAGCGGGACGAGATGAGCGACGTAGCATGCAAGGCCTTTTTATATGAGCAGTGCG
>JAVBPP010000039.1:0-4346 GCA_031549535.1 Oscillospiraceae bacterium | reverse complement strand
TTGGATCAAAGCGGCGTGCTGAAATACATCATGGCGGCGATTGTTTCGCGCTTTCAGGGCAAAAAATACATACTGCTTGCCTTGGTTGTTTTTATTTTTATGGCACTGGCCGCTGTTATCGGTATTTTGGAGGAAAGCCTGACCCTTGTCCCGCTCGCGGTGGCCATTGCGCTTGCGCTGGGCTGGGATTCGCTCGTTGGCATCGGGATGTCCCTGGTGGCGGTGGCGTTCGGCTACACAGCAGCCCTCTCCAACCCCTTTAACGTGGTTGTGGTGCAAAAGCTGGCGGGGGTTCCGCTGTTCTCCGGGCTGTGGTACCGCCTAATCATCTTTGCTCTGGTGTATGCGGTGCTGATTGCGTTTTTGATTCCCTACGCCAAAAAAGTGGAAAAGCACCCGGAAAAATCCCCGGTGTTTGAGAGCGATAAGGCTGTGCGACGAAAATACGGCGGCGAAGCGGATTTCAGCCTGTTGCAAAATCCGCAGCTGCGCAAGGCAACTGTGACGTTTGCGGGCTGTGTGCTGGGCGTTTTTGTTGCGGTGGCAATCAGCTTTGTATTGCAAAACAGCGGCGCCGTGCCGGAGGCCTATGCCGACTATTTGGGCTATCTGCCCACCGCCGCCATGGCGATTTTGTTCACAACAGGCGGCCTGCTCGCAGGGCGCAAGGCGGGTATCCGGGGCAAGAAGCTGTTAAAAGCGTTTGGCAGGGGGGTAAAGGCCATCGCCCCCGCCCTGCCTGTGATTCTGCTGGTGATTTGCGTAACCTTTATTTTGAAGGAGGGGCAAATCATCCACACCATCCTGCACTGGGTCTATGAAAACATGAAGGGGCTTTCCCCCGGCGTTTCGCTGCTGGTTCTGTTTGCGTTCGTCATGCTGCTGGAGTTTTTCGTTGGCAGCGGCACAGCCAAGGCGTTTTTGATTATGCCCATCATCCTGCCCCTTTCGCAGATGATTGGAATTTCGGGGCAGAACGTGGTGCTTGCCTTTACTCTGAGCGACGGCTTTTGCAACATCGTTTACCCCACAAGCGGCATTATGATTATCGCCATCGGCCTTGTGGGCGTTTCCTACGGAAAATATATGCGCTGGTTCTGGAAGCTGTTTGCAGCAGAGATGGCGCTTTCTGTGGCAATTATGCTGGTTGCCACGGCGATTGGATATCATTGAGGGCGGATGAACGTATGTTGATGAACCATGCTGAATATTTTAAGGTTTTAGAAACGGTTAAAGCTCAGATTCTTTCGGCGCAGCACAAAGCGGCCTTAGGGGTGAACAAAGAACTGATTTTGCTCTATTGGCAAATCGGCAATGTCATTATCGAAAACAGTCAGTGGGGCAACAAATTTATCGAAAATCTGGCGAAAGATATTAAGGCAGATTTTCCCGATGCAAGCGGTTATTCCGTGCGTAACTTAAAATATATGAGGCAATTTGCCTCGGTTTATACCGACCTTACATTTGTGCAGTCAGTGACTGCACAAATTCCATGGACTCATAACAAGTCCATTTTAGACAAGGTGAAAGAGCCGCAGCAGATGGCCTGGTATATCAACAAGACTGCTGAAAACGGTTGGTCCGTTCATTTGCTTGAACAGCAAATTGCAACAAATTTATACGAACGGCAGCAAGCAGTGAATAAAACAACAAATTATCCACAGCGGCTTACATCAGCTCAGAGTGAGCTTGCGCAACAAATTCTAAAAGATCCTTATATTTTTGATTTTATCGAAACAAAAGAGAAAATGATTGAACGGGATATTGAGCAGGAAATGGTCGCCAATGTTTCCAGCCTATTGCTGGAGCTTGGGACGGGGTTCGCCTTCCTAGGCAATCAATATCATTTAGAAATCGGCGGTGAGGATTTTTATATTGATTTATTGTTTTACAATACCAGCTTACATTGCTACTTCGTAATCGAACTGAAATGCGGCGTTTTTAAACCCGAATATGCTGGCAAATTAAATTTCTATTTATCCGCGGTAGACGATTTGTTGAAAAAAGATTGTGATAACCCATCCATTGGCCTTATCTTGTGCCGCGATAGAAATAAAACGATTGCCGAATATGCGCTGCGCGACATGACAAAACCGATTGGCGTTAGCGAATACCGCTTGACCGAATCTTTGCCGACTGAATTGGAAAACGCGCTGCCGTCTGTTGAGGACATAGAACGGCGCGTTCGGCAGAAGTATAACCCTGACAATGACCTTGTCGAGAATGGAGAAGAAACAAGATGAAACACCTGCTAAAACTCCTGGACTTATCCACAACTGAAATGATTGAGATACTGGACCTTGCGGATAAACTGAAATACCAGAAAAAACATGGCATCCCTCACCAGCGCCTTGCGGGGAAGAGCATGGGCATGATTTTTGCCAAGGCTTCCACCCGCACGCGCATTTCCTTTGAGGCAGGCATGTTCCAGCTCGGCGGGCAGGCACTGTTTTTGAGCGCGGCGGATATGCAAATCAAGCGCGGCGAGCCCGTGGAGGATACGGCGCGGGTGCTTTCGCGTTATCTGGACGGCATTATGATACGCACCTTTGACCAGAGCGAGGTGGAGGCGCTGGCGGAGTTTGGCGATATCCCGATTATCAACGGGTTGACGGACGTTGCCCACCCCTGCCAGGTGCTGGCGGATTTGATGACGGTGCGGGAATACAAAGGCCTGCTGCAGGGCCTGAAGCTGTGTTATATCGGCGACGGCAACAACATGGCCAACTCCTTGATTGTCGGCGGCCTCAAGACCGGCATGCAGGTTGCGGTTGCAACCCCCGAGGGCTACGACCCGCATGAAAAGGTGTTGGATTTTGCCAAGGATTTCGCGGGTTTTCACCACTGCCGCAACCCCAAGGAAGCGGCGGCAAACGCGGACGTCATCTTTACAGACGTCTGGTCCTCCATGGGGCAGGAGGCGGACAGCGAAAAGCGGCGCAGCGCCTTTGAAGGCGTCTATCAAATCAACAAGGAACTGCTGCATTATGCAAAGAGCGATTGCCTGGTGCAGCACTGCCTGCCCGCTCACCGCAATGAAGAAATCGCCACAGACGTGTTTGAGGAACACGCAATAGAAATTTTTGACGAAGCGGAAAACCGCCTGCACGCACAGAAGGCAGTGATGTGTTTGTTGATGGAAAATCGGTAATATAATTGGTATTACTCCTGCTCAAAACGAGTTTCCACATGCTTTTCACAGTTTTCAGGGGAATAGAGCCAGGAGCGCAGGGGTTCATCCGGCAGATAATACTGAATTTCCTGCGGGGGGTAGTCTGCGTAGAAGGAATCCACCAGAATGAGCTTGATTTTCATGCGCTCCGGGACAATTTGCTTGATGTAGACAATCGCGTTCGCGTCCGGCCCCGCGCCGGGGGCGTAGTCTGCCAAGCCAGTCAGGTTCGGCGTTAGCTCCACAAAAATGCCGTAGGGTTCGATGGAGCGCACAATGCCCGGCACGGTGTCGCCCGGATGATACTGCGCGGCGTTCTCCATCCAGGTGCCCAGCAGCTCCTTGTGCGAGAGCACGATACGCCCCTGCGCGTCCACACTTTTTACAATTGCCTTAATTTTCTGCCCGCAGCTGAAACGCTCGCGCGGGTGCGGGATTTTGGAAAAGGAAATGGCGTCAATCGGCAGCAGGGCGCTGATGCCCGCGCCGATGTCGCAGAACGCGCCGTAAGGCTCCAGGTGCGTCACAACGGCGTCAATCACCTGCCCGGTTTGCAGCCGGCTGATATATTCCTCCAGGCAGGAGAGCTGAACACTCCTGCGGCTGAGCATGGCAAAGGTCGCCCCCACAGAATTGCTGCGAAAGCCCGTAATGCGGAACACCACCGGCTTGTTCACGCGGGAAATCAGCGCGATATCCCGCACGGAGCCATCCGCAATGCCGATAGCCCCCTCCTCGCGCGGAATCATGCCGCGCATGCAGCCCAAGTCAAGGTGGAGGTTATGTTCATTATCGCAGAGGATGACACGCGCCTCCAGCGGACGATTGTGAAAAAATGCGTCCTTTAGTAAAACCTTGTTTTGCAGCGTAGCCTGGTTCTCCGGCGTAAAAAGCAGGGAACCCTCCGGTTGGTACATCATGTTATTTCGTCATCCCATTCTTTTTTGAAACGTTTTGCCGTATCTGAAAAGCGGCGCGCCTTAAACTATATGCAAAAAAGCGGGCAAAACATGCCAACCATTTCAAATCCCCCCTTGACAAACACCGCAAACCTCGCTATACTCAAAATAGGAACGTTTGTTCTGATTTTTGCCGGCAACAAAATCAATATACCGCCCCACCCTGAACTAAGGACTGTTCGGGCTTTTTGTGTTGTATTACTACAAAATCAGGA
>JAVBPP010000085.1:0-14537 GCA_031549535.1 Oscillospiraceae bacterium | reverse complement strand
GCACTTTCCGCCCGCAAGACATTGATACGCAAACAAAACCGTGGGTAATGCCCTGTACTATTTATATATTACTCCGGCACTTAACAGTAGTTATTAGTCCACCAACGAAACCTTGCCAAATCTTGGTGGTATTTTCGTCGTGAGCCGGCGGTGTCCTCCTTTCTGTTCGACAGTAAAGCCGCGTCGTCCGCCGTGACTGACGACAAAAACCCTCACCAATCTTCTGGCAAGCTTTCATTGGCGGACTAATAAAATGGTGACGGGGTTGATGCGCAGGAATATTGCAACAGCCCGCAGGCGATGGTAAAGGCCAGCTGCCGCTGATAATCCTCATTCTTCAGCTTTGCCAAATCACCCGCATTGGATAAAAATCCGCATTCAATTAACACAGCGGGTTTTTGCACATGATACAGCATATACAGGCTTGTGCCCGCCTGTTTGGGAACCTTATGATTGTTTGGTTGCAGAAACTGGGTAACCGTCGCTTGCATCTGCTGCGCAAGCGCCTTGCTTTCCGGCTGATTGGGGGAATAAAACAGCTGGGAGCCATTTACATTCGCCGAGGGAAATTTGTTTTGGTGGATGCTGATGAGCAGAGCCTGTTCGCTTTGGTTGACCATGTCTGTGCGGTTGTGGAGGTCTGAGACCTTTTTCTGCCGGATGGTTTGGGACTCTGGGTCGTGTATGGAAACATCACTGTCCCTTGTGAGTTGGGTGGCGTAGCCGAGAGCCTGCAGCAGCGTGTTCAGCTTTAAGGTAATAGAAAGGTTGATGTCCTTTTCCACGGTGCCATCCGGTGCAACAGCACCGCCATCCACGCCGCCGTGCCCCGCATCGAGAATAATCACAGGCCTTGTGCTCACAAGGCCTTGTGCGCCTGTGAGGGCTGATTTGTTGTCATGCGCGGTTTTCCATAACACAAGCGCAAATACCAGCGCCGCGCATACTACTACCGCGAAAAAAAAGAGCCGCTTATTTAATTTGAACGGTTTTAAATATAACATGCAATCCACTCCTATCCAGCTAATAGATATGCATGTTTTTTTCACAATATTAGGGAAAAGCTAAGAATAAAACAGCGAGGAGAACCTATCGGATGAAAACACTTGGGAAACACCTGCTCCCCGCCTTGGGAGGCCTTGCGGTTGGGATTATCAACGGCCTGCTGGGTGCGGGGGGCGGCATGCTGGCCGTGCCTCTTTTGAAACGGCAGGGCGGCTTAGAACAAAAAAAAGCGCACGCCAGTGCAATCGCCGTGATTCTGCCCTTGACTCTCATCAGCGCATCTCTGTACCTATTCACGAAAAAAGTGACCTTTCATGCGGCTCTCCCCTATCTGCCGGCAGGCTTCTTTGGAGCGCTGTTTGGCATCTGGCTATTGCCGCGCATACCCGACAAGGTCTTGCGAAAGATGTTTGCCGCGTTCATGATTTGGGCGGGGGTGAGAATGCTATGGAACTAGTCTGGACCTGCCTTGCGGCATTTTTTTCCGGCGCGGCGGCGTCCCTCGGCATTGGCGGCGGCGGAATTTTACTGCTATACCTGGTACTTGTTTTGCACGAAGAGCAATTGGTTTCGCAAGGAATCAACCTGCTGTTTTTTATCCCCTGCGGGTTAGTCTCCATTGTTATGTACACCAAAAAGCACTTGATAGAGTGGAAGGCTGCAATCCCGATTATTATAGGCGGCGTATGCGGTGTGGGAATCGGGATATGGATTGCAAGCGCATTGCAGGAAGATTATTTATCCAAGATTTTCGGCGGATTTCTGATCCTGCTTGGATTGCGGGAACTGTTCAGCAAACAGGCACAGAGCGTGACACAAAAAAATTATAAATAGAACTGTATTTTTTCTGTCAACAAGGAAGAAATTCGCTCCACAAATGCAGCTGCTTGTTCACCGCTGAAATAACGAAACTGATAGCTCGGATTCAAATCCTGCAAAGAATAAGCGCCTTTGATTTCCCGCAATTTATTTGTAAAGGCATCCGGCTGAAAAAATGGGAAATAACGGTTTGGAAAGTCTTTTATCCCTTGCAGAACGCGGTAGGCCACGAAATCCGGGTGTTCTGCCAAATACCGCACATCAACCTGATACCAGTCCCACTTCAAATCCCGAAAAAAAGCACGTTCATCATCAATTTCGTCCTGCATTTGTTCTTTCAGCGGCCGAAAAATCGTTGCCCCAAAGTCTTTATCTGTCAACAAATGTGCATAAACGCCCAAATAAAACGATTTCTCCTCTGCCTCCAGATTACTTTTTTGCAGATACTCCTGTTCAAATAACACATCCTGTATCGTCCCGCCCTGCTCCTTTGGCAGTTTCCAGTGTGAAATCTGTTTGGAAGGGGTGTACGTCATGCGGTCTTTGTTTAAGCTCCCGCTGTCCGGAGCGAAATTTCCCGCTACAAAAGGCTCCGGAGCCAACTCGGGAAAGCGTTGAAGGAGCAAGTCCGCTATACGCAAATGCAACATCCAGGATGCCATGATCGCTCACCTCATATTGTTCCGATAGCGCAGATAATCCTCCAAAATCATCACGGCAGAAACCGCATCCACGACCGCCTTGCGCTTTTTTCCGCGTGTATTGGTTACGTTCAAAGCTTGATGGGCGCTGACTGTGGTTAAGCGTTCATCCCGCAATACCGTTTGGATGCCGGATTTCTGCTCCAGCGCCTGTGCAAACTCCCGGCAGGCGTCGGCGCGCCCGCCCTCGCTGCCATCCATGTTTTTCGGCAGGCCGACGACAATCAGTTCTGCCTGCAGCTGCGCCGCAATCGCGCAAAGGCGGTCGATGAGAAGCGCGGCGTCCGGCTGCGTCACCACCTCAACGGGCGAGGCAAGCAGCTCCAGCCTGTCACAGACAGCGACACCGGTACGCACATCGCCGTAGTCCACCGCGAGTATAATCATGTCCAGACTTCGACCTTTCCCACAATATCATCAAAGCTTTCATACTTGTTTTGGCGCAAAAACTGTTCCAAGCCCTCCAAAACTTTAAGCGGAGTATAAGGATCTGTGAAGTTGGCGGTGCCGATTTGAATCGCATCCGCCCCCGCTAACATCAGCTCGGCGGCATCCTCCCAGCGGGCTACACCGCCCATGCCGATGATGGGAATTGTTACGGCTTTTGCCGCTTCCCAAACCATGCGCACCGCAACAGGCAGCACAGCCGGTCCGGAAAGTCCGCCCGTGTTGTTGCGCAGGATAGGGCGTTTGGTATGCACATCAATTTTCATTCCGGTTATGGTGTTGATGAGGGAAAGCGCATCCGCTCCCGCCTCCTGCGCGGCCTTGGCAACCTCCGGGATAGAGCTGACATTGGGCGTTAGTTTGACAATCAGCGGCTTGCGCAGCACACGCCGGACGAGGGATGTTATCCCCGTGACGCCCGCACAACTGCTGCCGAAGGAAACGCCGCCCTCCTTCACATTGGGACAGGAGATATTTAGTTCTACCATATCCACAGCCGTATCATTCAACTTTTCTGCTACAGCGATATAGTCCTTAGGGGTTCTGCCGGCGATGTTGGCGATAATCACGGTGTCCTGTTTGGCCAGCCAGGGTAAATCCTCCTGCAAGAAGTGCGCAATTCCCGGGTTTTGCAGACCTACGCTGTTCAAGATACCGCCGGCTGTTTCCGCAATGCGCGGCGGCGGGTTCCCCTGGCGGATTTCCAGAGTCGTTCCCTTGCAGGCAATACCTCCCAAGCGGCTTAAGGGGAAAAAGGCCTCATAATCCTGCCCGAAGCCATAGGTTCCGGAGGCTGTGATAACCGGGTTTTTGAAGCTAACACCGGCGATAACACGTTCCAGCGTCATGCAAACACCACCTCCTCAGCGTTAAACACAGGGCCGTCCTTGCACACATGTAAATGCACCGTTTCCGTCTCTTTGCGCACTGCGCAGGCGCAAACCAGACAGGCGCCGACACCGCAGCCCATACGTTCCTCTAATGAGACATAGCAGGGAATGCCCTGCTGCCGCGCAATGAGTGAGACCTGCTTGAGCATAGCGCCCGGGCCGCAGCTGTAGATACTGTCAAAACGCCCCTGCAGCAACAACTCACGCATGACATCTGTAACAAAGCCCTGCCTCTTGTAACTGCCGTCATCCGTTGTAAGAAAACAAGTATCACAATTTTGCTGAAAATCAGTTTCTAAAATCACCGCATCTCGGGAGCGAAAACCCAAGATTGCGGTGGCGGATTTCGCCTGCTTGCAAAGCTCCAGCAGGGGTGGAACGCCGATACCGCCGCCGACCACAAGGATCGTTTGCCCGCTGACATCCGGAAAACCGTTGCCACAGGGGCCAAGGATATCCAGGCTCTCCCCCGCCTGCCTTCCCGCAAGCCAGGCTGTGCCCTCGCCGCGCACCTGAAACACGATCCGCAGGCTGTCACCCCGGATTTCACAAATAGAAATCGGCCTGCGCAGCGTTTTTTCGCCGCAGAGGATGTGCAGAAACTGCCCCGCCCGCGCCTGCTGCGCTATTGAAGGGCAACCAATCCAAAAATCATAACAATCTTTTTGTTCGCTAACAGCTTTTGTAATGGGAAACAAACCTTGTTGCATGGCAAACTCCTTATTTTTCTATGCGTGTCAGTTCAATTTCTTCCATAGAGCGTTTTTGCGCAAGGCAGCGCAGAAAAATTTGCGCCGTATCCAAATTGGTGAACACCGGTATCTGTTTTTCCAGCGCTCGGCGGCGGATTTGCCTATCTGCTTCCAACGCTACTTTATGCCCTTCGGAAGTGGAGACGATATAAACACATTTGCCGCTTTCGATGGCGTCGAGAATATTGGTGCCTTCCTCCGTCAGCTTTCTCACGCTGCTTGTTGGAATGCAGTTGGAATTGAACAGGTTGGCTGTGCCTGCAGTTGCAAGCAGCTTAAAGCCGAGCTTTCGAAAATTTTCGGCCACGGCGAGCGCCTCCTGCTTATCGGAATTGCGAACTGAAAATAGCACTGTGCCGCCCTGTTTCATTTGCATACCACCGGCCAGCATCGCTTTCAACAGCGCATCCTCAAAGCGGGCGGCTGTTCCCATCACTTCCCCCGTTGATTTCATGGTTTCGTCGAGCTTGGTATCCGCGCCGGAGAGCTTCTCAAAGCTGAACACGGGAACGCGCACAGAATACTGTTTCGCCCTGGGGAGAATCATGTCGCAATACCCCAAATCGGCAAGGGTCTCCCCCAGCATGCAACGGGAAACAAGCTCCATCAAAGGCTGCCGCAGCGCACGGGTCATAAACGGCATATTATGCATAGCCGAGGCGGAAATATCTGTCACATACAACTTTTGCTCAAATAATACATATTGTATATTTAAAACGCCTTGTATCTGTAACCCCAACGCTATTGTTTTTGCATATGCGGCAGCTTGCTTTAAAACCATTTCCGGAATGGAAAGCGTGGGGTAGACCGAGATAGAATCCGCCGCGTGAATCACACCTGATTTTTCAATATGCTCACTGAATCCCGGAACCAGGACAGTTTTTCCGTCACAAATAACGTCCGCCTCCAGGCCGGTTGCCGTGAAAGGATATTGCGCCGCGAAGGGCACGCCGATATCCCGCAGAAACAGCTTGCGCGCATCCTTTGTGGCAATTCTCTCCAGCGCACGGCTGGTTGCTCCCAGAACACGAACCGGCAGCTTTTCTACGCTGCGTAATAAAGAAAGCGCCCTCTCACCCGTGAATTGCAGCACGATACCATAGGGGCGCTCCGCCTGAATCAGCGCATGTAAATCCTCTTCGCTGTTGGGGTCGAAAAATAGACGGTCGCTGTGCATGGCATCGGTTGTAATCGCCTGTGGGTTGTTATTCAAGCAAACCGTAGTATAGCCGCAGGCACGCGCCGTATCCAGAAAACGCATATTGCAATATTCCGTTTCGCCGCTCTGCCCGATTTCTGCAGGGCCGGAGCCGACAACGAGAATCTTCTTTTTATTGCGGTGCACATTATGCTGAAATGGCAGCAGCTCATTTTCATCATCCCACGCGGAATAAAAATAGGGGTTTTGCGCGTCAAATTCGGCCGCGCAGGTATCGACCATATTGAATTTCGGCTGTGCAGGCACAGCGATTTCTGCCCCGGACAGGCGTGCCACGGTTTCGTCCAAAAAACCAAAACGCTTGGCGGCCAAATAATTCTCTTGCGTTAAGCCCACGCGCAGGGACTGCTCCACCTTGGCAAGATTCTGCAGCTTAGAAAGAAACCAATAATCAATGTGCGTTAAGGCATACAGCGTTTTGGGTTCCATACCGCGGCTAATGGCTTCATATAACGCGAAGATACGTTCGTCATTGGACTGAGCAATGCAATCCAGCAGCTCTTCATCAGTAAAGCCGCGATATTTCGGCAGGGCTGCGCCGTAAACCGCATTGTGAATGGAGCGAATCGCCTTCATAAACGCCAGTTCAAAGCTTGTGCCAAAAGCAAGGGTCTCACCCGTTGCCTGCATCGAGAGTCCCAGGTTTCGGTTCGCCTCGTCAAAACGGCCGAAGGACCATTTGGGGATTTTGACACAGCAATAGTCCATAACGGGCTCACTTGCAGCTGTTGTGCAGCCCGTTATAGGGTTTGGAATTTCATATAGCTTGTATCCAAGCGCCAGTTTCGCGGCAACAAAAAAGATTGGATAGCCTGTGGCCTTCGACACAAGGGCGGCGGAGCGGCTTGCAAAGGGTTCCACCTCCAACACGGCGTACTCCTCACCGTCCGGCTGCAGGGCAAACTGGATGCCACAGTTGCCAACAATCCCCAGCTGCTGCACGATATGCAGTGCGGCGGCGCGCAGAAGGCGGCTCTCCTGCTCCTTCCAAGTTTGCGCGGGGATTACAATCATGCTATCCCCTGCATGAATTCCGACAGGATCAATATTTTCCATGGAGGAAACACAGATGCAGTTTCCAGCGCAATCACGCAGGACTTGATATTCCAGCTGTTTCCATCCTGAAATATCCGTTTCTGCGTTCGGCTCTTCCGCAAATCGGTGTACGCCTGCTACAGGCAGGCCAATTTGCTCCATCTTTGCCAAAAATGCGTTCCTGCCCTGCAAATCTTGCAGTAGTTCCGCCGTGGCGGAAAGCATGTTGACCCGGTGTTCCGCTAAAAAGCCACTGTTTAACAGTTCCAGCGCCAACACCAGGCCGCTGTCACCGCCCACAGTCGGCAGCAAAGCATCCGGCTTTTCCGTTTCTATAATCCGCTTGAGCACATCCAATGTTAAGGGTTCTACATATAAAACATCCGCGTATACGGGCTCGCAGGCAGGTGACGCGGGATTGGAGCTGGCAAAAATAACCGTGAGCCCGCTCTCGTGCAGCGCGCGGCAGGTTTGAACAGCGGCGTAGTCAAACTCCATACCGCGGCCGATAACCACCGGACCGGAACCGATCACCAGTATACGTTGCAGGTTATCCGACATGCACATCCCCCTCCCCACTGTGCTGCATTAAGGCGATAAAGTCATCCCAAACAAAGGCGGTGTCGCAATAAAGCGCGTCATCCTGCGGCACAAACTGAACCGAGATACCCGGGAATCCGAGGTAACGCAGCCCCTCAACGGAATCATCATTCGTATTGCGCATGGTAACAACGGCCTCATCGGTCGACAGACTGCCGTCCGCTACGTCATAGGCGTGGTTTTGCATGGTGACGAGCACCCTGTCACTGCCCACTACCCGAACGGGCTGGTTGGAACCGCGATGCCCCTGCGGCATTTCGCCAACAATTCCGCCCGCCGCGAGGGCAAGCATCTGGTGGCCAACGCCAATGCCCAGTATAGGGCACTGCAGCGCTGTCATCGCCTTGATATTGCGTAGAATCTTTGGGTTGTCATCCGGGTCGGCAGGGCCGTCCGGCAGCAGGATACCATCCGGATTTCGACTTTTTATTTCATCCGCGCTCGTTTCGGCGGGGACAATTGTCACGTTGCACCCGCGCCGCAGCAAACTTGTCAGCATGGCGCGCGGAAAGCCGAAGTCCGGAATCACCACATGGTATTTCGCATGGTCAGCAGTAACATAAAGTGCCTGCTTCACGGATACATCGGCGACCGCGCCGGACACTGAAAAAGCGGCAATGCGCGTGAGCAAATCATCAAAGTGATTTAGGGACTGTGTAATGGCGCCCTTGCAATAACCCTTGCCGCGCAGGCAGCGGGTCAAGCGGCGCGTGTCAATGCCGCTGATGCCAACGATGCTTTGTTTACGCAGGTATTCATCCAGCGTTAGTCCAAAATCCAACTCCGAAGGGGTGTTGCACCACTCACGCACAATATAGCCGTTGGCGCGGATACTGGTTTGTTCGCCGGTGACAGGAGCCTGTTCTTCATACACACCCCGATTGCCTACCAAGGGAAAGGTTTGGGCAATCAGCTGCCCATAATAGCTGGGGTCTTGCAAAACCGACTGGTAAGAGGCCTCACAAGTGTTGAACACCACCTCACCGATGGTTTCACCGTCTGCACCGAGCGCAACGCCGGGGAATACTGTGCCGTTTTCTAGCACCAGATAGGCTCTTGCCCTGCTGTTTTCCGCCATGTGTCTGTGCACCTCAACTCTAATATCAAAGCTTAATTTTCGGAATATAGGCCTGCAGCTGCGCAATCATATGCTGGGTTTCCGCGCGTGCCGCTTCCTGATACTGCTGCGGCGTATAGCCGCCTTTCTGATAAGCGCAGAGTATCGCGCGGGAGGAATTGACAATGGCACCGCAGCCGTTTTGATCAAACGCCAGCGCAATATCCTCCGGCTTTCCCCCCTGCGCACCGTAGCCGGGGATTAAAAACATGGTTCTCGGCATGCTCCCGCGCAGTTCGCGCAGCTGCGCCGGATAGGTTGCGCCTACCACCGCGCCAACTGCGCTGTAGCCGTATTGCCCGCAAGCCTCTTCGCCCCAGCGTTCACAGAGTTCGCCCATTTTGGCATACACCGGCATGTCACCGAGCAACAAATCCTGCAACTCTCCCGAGGATGGGTTGCTCGTTTTGCACAGCACAAATATGCCCTTATCCTGCTCCTTACAGGCCTGCAGCAGCGGCGCAATGCCGTCTGTTCCCAAGTAGCCGTTTACCGTTAAGGCATCTGCATCAAAGGCGGCTTCCGACTTGCTCTCCAGTGCGGTTTTTCCAAGATGCGCGGCGGCATAGGCCTCCATGGTGGAGCCGATATCATTGCGTTTCCCGTCTGCAATGACAAACAGGCCGTGAGCCTTGGCATAAGCAATTGTTTCCTGCAGGGCGCGCATGCCCTGCCAGCCGTATTGTTCGTAATAAGCATATTGCGGTTTCACTGCCGGCACCAAATCATGAACGGCGTCAATGATACCCTTGTTAAATTCCAAAATTGCCTGTGAAGCGGCTTCGAACGTCTCCCCCTGCTGTGAAAAGGCCTGCTGGCGCATGCCCTGCGGTACATAGCTGAGCATGGGGTCAAGCCCAACAACGACAGAAGCTTGTTTTTGTGCAATTGCTTGCAATAATCTGTCAAAAGACATAGTCATTACCTCTCTGTATCAGAATAGATGATTTCACCTTTTGCTATGGTTAATTTTACCTTCCCCGTGAGCTGCCGCCCCGCGTAAGGGGTGTTTCGAGATTTTCCATGCAGCTTTGCGGGGTCAACTGTCCAAGCCTCATCTGGGTCGAACAGTACAATATCCGCGCAGCAGCCCTCGCGCAGTGTTCCGGCATTGCGCTTTAGAATCCGCGCGGGGTTCGTGCTCATGCATTGCAAGAGCTGCGCTAGGGTGAGGTGACCGGGATTCACTAAATCCGTTAGACAGGCTGCAAGGGAGGTTTCCATCCCGATTACGCCGTTCGGCGCAGTATTAAAATCCGCTTTCTGCTCCGCTGTGTGCGGCGCGTGGTCGGTTGCAATAGCGTCCAGCGTACCATCCTGCAGGCCTTGAATCAAGGCCTCCCTGTCCTCCCTGCCGCGCAGGGGCGGATTCATGCGGAAGTTGGCGTCCTTGGACCGCAGCACGGTTTCGTCAAAGGAAATATAATGCGGCGCGGTTTCCGCCGTAACGGGTGCGCCCGCCTGTTTTGCCGCCCGGATAAGGGCGACCGAGCCGCGTGTGCTGACATGGCAGATATGCACCGGGAGGTGGTAGGCCATAGCGAGCGCTATTTCCCTTGCCGTTCCCACATCCTCCGCGGCGGCCGGAATACCGGGAACGCCCAGTTCCGCCGCAATGGCTTCGTTCACAATACCTGTTCCGGCAAGCAGTGCATCTTCACAGTGCGCCAAAACAGGCAGGCTGTGCGCCGCCGCCGCTTGATAAGCCCGCAGCAAAAGAAGCGTATTTTCCACAGGTCTGCCGTCGTCAGAAAAAGCAGCTGCGCCCGCTTGAGCGAGCGCGGTAAAATCCACAGCCTGAGCGGAACCCAAGCCCTTGGAAATTGCGGCAGCCTGCAAGATATGCAGCGGCATACCCGCCGCTCGCCGCAGAAACTCCGTCAATACTTCACAACTATCCATCGCAGGTGCTGTATTGGGCATGGCAACGAGCGTTGTCACCCCGCCCGCGGCTGCAGCGCAGCAGGCGGAGTGTAAATCCTCTTTTTCTGTTTGCCCCGGGTCACGCAGATGCACATGCAAATCAATCAATCCGGGGGCGGCAACATAGCCGGCGGCATTGATGCGAACATCCGCATCGGCCTCTAACTGCGGCGCAAGAAGCGCAACGCATCCGTCCCGCACCAAGATATCCAAGTGCGCGTCCAACTGCGCGGCAGGGTCAATAACGCGAGCGTTTTGAATCAGTATGCGTTTCATTTCCGTGTTACCTTTATCAATCATTCGGCTTCAAAGCGTCTATTATTTGCCTGCCCTGTTCCACGGCATTGCTTACGGCATCAGCTGCGTTGGAAACCGCGTTTTGAATTGGGTTCGCCTGTGTTCCGCCCGCTGCTGCAGACGTTGGCGGCGGGGCTGCCGTGCAGCGGGAGCAGGTGCCCGGCAACCTATCTTTATCAAACCAGCCGGTGGTAGTGGCTGTGCAGTTTTTCCCGGCCAACAGGCTGGAAGAGGAGCAAATTTTGCGCTGCACGGATTCCTCGCTCTTCTTAAACTTTTTCAGTTCAAGGTCCTTATGCACGCTCTCCTGCACAGTCAAAGCAATACGTGCGGCAGGGTTATAGCTGGTTTCTATCGTTTTTGGCTTGTCATAGCCATACCAGGTTGCGCTGACATAATAGGGTGAGCCCGTACAGAACCAGCGATCTTTTTTGTCATTCGTTGTCCCGGTCTTTGCCATGACTTCGAAACGATTCAAGCTTGGTGTAGAAACGCCATGCGTCGTGCGGTCAACTGTTTTCAACAGCTCTTGCATAATGTCCGCGGTTGCGGGCCTGAGTATCTGTTCCGGCTTACTTTTGCCCTCCAGCAAAACCTCGTCGTTCTTGGAGCCGTCCAGCACTTGATAGTAGCAATAGGGCTTATAGTATTTACCGTTGTTGCCGAACGCGGCATAGGCTGCGGCCATTTCTAGGGTATTTGTGCCATTTGTGAGAGAGCCTGTTGCAAGCGGTGAATAATCTACATCGCGGCGCTCATCCAAATTTTCAAAATGAAACTTATCGCGTAGAAAGTCAAAGGATTCCTGACGGCCCATTTTCTGAATAATACGGGCAGGAACCGTGTTGTAGGACTTCTGAATCGCCTGCGGCATGCTGACCATCGCCCCTGTGCCCGGCGTGCCGTCCACGTTCTGCGGAAACAGCTTCCCGTTCGGCAGCGCAAACAGTGCGTAGTTCTTTTCATAGCTGTTCCACTTGATTTGCCCCAGCTCAATGGCGGGCGCGTAGGTGGAAAGCGGCTTGATTGTGGAACCTGGTTGGCGGTAGGAAAGCGCTCGGTTCAAGCTGCGGTTCAAGGTTTTTTTACCGGCCTTCCCCACTATGGCAACAACGCGCCCTTGATAATCCATAATCGTCATACCGGATTGGACGGCAGGATTTTTTGCCGTATCAACGCTGGCGTACAGGCTGCTTTTCCGGTTGACATAAACATCGTCCAGCTTGGCCTGTATACCCAAATCCACGGCCGCGTAAATACGCAGGCCGCCGTAATACATCTTATCCGTCGCCATGGTTTTCGTCCAGCCATATTCTTCCATCAGATCTTTGATGACGGATTCAATGACAAAGTCCACATAAAAGCTATTGATTTTGTCATTGTCTTTGACGCTGGAAATCTTTTTACTCGGATCCGGCTTATAGTTGGAGCTGTTGGTGAAAACCAGCTTATAAGCAACGGCTTTATCGTGCTCTTCCTGCGAAATAAAGCCCTGCTCCAACATGTAGCCCAGGCAGCGTTCCTGCCGCTCTTTATTATCCTTCGGGTTCCGGAAGGGGTCATAGGCAGAGGGTTTTTGCGTAATAACCACAAGTGTTGCGCATTCTGCCAGATTCAGTTTTGTAATATCCTTGCCAAAATAAGTCTCCGCGGCTGTGCGGACACCATAGCAACCGTTGCCCAAATAAAGCGTGTTGAGGTACGCTTCCAAAATAGTATCTTTATTATAGTGTTTCTCTAAATTCAACGCTATGCGGATTTCATTGAACTTGCGCACGAGGGTAACGTCCTTCTCGTTTGTCAGGTTCTTAATGAGCTGTTGCGTAATTGTGGAACCGCCTTGGGAAAATGAATACTTGGTAAACGCGCTGATAGTGCGAATCCAGTCTACGCCATGATGTTCTTGAAAGCGCTTATCTTCAATGGCAATCGCGGCGTTGCGCAGGTTTTCCGGAATATTTGCAAACTCTACCCAGACGCGGTTTTCTGTGCCGTGCAGACGCGCCAACTCAACCGGCTTTTTGTTTTTATCATAGGCGTAGATGAACGAGGTTTGACTCTGCTTGGATTTTTCGTAGTCCAGGTCAATCACAGAGCTCTCCTGGTTGACATAACTTACCACATTCTGCACCACATAGGCGCTGACGATAACAGAGGTCAGCAGGCCAATGGTGCAAAAGGTCAGAAAGGTATAAAGCAGGCGCCTTGCAATTTTTCTGCCCCGCTTTTTTTTCTTTGTCTTTTTGTTATTTGGTTTCTGCATTGCTGCAGTCGGTTTTGAAGCCATATCCGGGATGCCTCCTTTTCAGCGTCCTATTATACCACAATACTTCCCTTTTTATATTTCCTATTTGGAAAATAATGTTATGCTTTGCGTTTACATTTTGTATAAACACAAGATATAGAGGTAAACTAACCAAAAGAAACAGGGAGCGATACTAAAAGATATGAAACGAAACATACGCATGTTTTCCTTTGCTCTGTTTGGTACGGTATGCGCAGCCGTATTTTTGTTTACAGAAAAAGAAGCTCCTCAAAAAGCAGCGGACGCCTTACAAACCACACTGGCGTATTTCTATACCATGCGGGATTACCAAGGGCAGATTGCAGTTTTTGCAGGAAATGACGAGATGCCTTTAGAGGTTTTTCCGATTTTTACAGAAAGTCTGCCGGAGGCGGATATCGCAAAAATCCGCAGCGGTATAAAAGCGAATTCTGCCGCCGAGCTGCAAAGGCTAATCGAGGACTATACAAGTTGAGGTTGACGCTGCTGCACAGCGCCAACCTCAAAATTCTAATGTTATGTTAGCTTTTCGCGCCCAAACGGATGGCATCCATATTTTTTTCCACTAAATGCTGTTTGCGCGGCGGGACAATTTTTTCTATGGTTTTTTGCATGACGTCCATGCTGCAAAATTCCGTTACGGCAAGCAGTTTGCCCAACAAAATGATGTTTGCAAGACCCTGCAGCTTGTGCTCCCCCGCAAGGGCGGAGGCCGGAACATAATACACTGTAATGTCTTCGCGCTCGACTTTCTTGTCAATCAGGGAGCTATCCACAATCGCAATTCCGCCGGGCACAACAGTGCTAATGTATTTATCGAATGAGGGCAGGTTCATCACAATGAGGACGTTCGGCTTATTCACCAGCGGGGAATGTACCGCCGTATCTGAAATACATACACTGCTGTTTGCTGCGCCGCCACGCATCTCGGGCCCGTAGGAAGGCAGCCAGGTCACCTGTTTTTCCTGCATCAGCCCGGCGTAGGCAACCGCTTTGCCCATGAACAAAACGCCTTGGCCGCCGAAACCTGAAAAAATAGCCTGCATATCTTTCATTCGCTTTCCCCTCCTTGTGCTTCCTGTGTTTTATCCTTGTATACGCCCAAGGGGTAGTAGGGCAACATGTTTTCACGCATCCAGTTGATGGATTCCAACGGGGAAAGCCCCCAGTTTGTCGGGCAGGTAGAAAGCACTTCAACAATGGTAAAGCCCTTTCCCGCCATCTGCAAATCAAAGGCCTTGCGGATTGCCTTTTTCGCCTTGGTGATATTCTTTACACTGTCCACCGTGACACGCTCCGCATAAGCGGTGCCGTCCAACTCACGCAGCAGCTCGCAGACGCGGATGGGATACCCTTGCGTTGCAACATCGCGCCCATAGGGCGAGGTCTGTGTAATTTGTTTGGGCAGGGAGGTCGGTGCCATCTGGCCGCCGGTCATGCCGTAAATG
>JAVBPP010000066.1:0-6759 GCA_031549535.1 Oscillospiraceae bacterium | reverse complement strand
TGACTTGTTCTTCTGTAGTTTTCCATCTTTTCTTCACCTCTTGTTTAGTCTTCCTCAAGAGGCTTCTCTTTAAACCGAGTAGGTTAACCTAAAGGATTCGCCTAAAGGCGAGGGTTTTAACCCCATTTACTGACAATAAATTCGTATTATTACCTCTTGACTCTGCCGTTGGGGAAGCGTGTAAACTGTCTTTATCATCAAGACGAGGAGGCCTACCCATGGATGAATTTATCAAAATTAAAGACATGACAAGCAAGTATGACATATCCGCCAGAACGCTACGTTATTACGAGGATATGGGCTTGATTGCAAGCATCCGCAGTGACGAATACGCGTACCGGCTGTATGATGAAGCCGCAGCCAAAAGACTGGAGCAGATACTAATTCTACGCAGATTGAATATTGGCATCAAAGATATCCAGCGTATTGTTAACACGGCCGGATCAGAAGTCGTTTTGGAGGTGTTGAACAACAAGGTTGCCGATATTGACGATGAGGTTGCCCTTTTGCATGAACTGAAAGAGATTATTTTGGAATTTATCCAACAGATTAAGAGCATAGATTTTGCTGATGACAGCGATGTTAAATCGCTATATAAAAAAGCAAAAGACATTGAGTTGAAACTTGTTAATGCCGATTATAACGGCAATCCGTCTACTGTAAATCGTTTGCTGGATGTTACAGAAAAACTGGAAAGAAAGCCGGATATCATTAAAAAACGCCCGACCTTCTCTTTAGGATTTGATATTGCCCGTAACGACAAGGAAATCCTTGCGGTTTTTGATTTTTATCAAAAAGCATTCGGGGCAACTAAAATCTCACAATTTGTGCCGTATAATACACATATTCATATCATTATGGAAATCCACGGTATCCCAGTCTTATTGAATCAAGACAGCAAGTATCATAACAGCAAAAGGCATAATGGAGGCTTATGGGCATATGACAACGACGATGACTTAAAGAGGACTATTAATGAACTGTCGAAGGATGCCATTGAAGTTTCCATGTATTCATGGGAACACTGGCCGATTTGTGCAATCATAACAGATAAATTCGGTGTAAAATGGCTACTTCATAATTGACAATAATATCTAGGAGGAAACTATCTTGAACAAACTATCGATTGATAATTTTATGAGGTTGAGAACGCTGGTTCATCGTGGCGCAAGACCGCTTGACTTTACCCGATGGAACTATCTTTTTGAAACCGGGAGCTGTGATGATTTCCTTTCGGTTCTGTCCAGCTACCAGAATGAGGACGGCGGTTTCGGATATAACATAGAGGCCAATAACTGGAACCCTAATTCGTCCCCTTATACGGTATGCATTGCGCTGGATTACCTGGACATAACAGGCGATTATGTCAGCAGCATAAAAAACAAGATGGTTATGGGCATTATCAAATACCTTGCTTCCGGCGCATACCTGACGGAAAACGGCTGGGTGGGGATGCAGGGAATCCCCTCCAACAATGATTTCTCCCATTTGCCATGGTTTCATTACGACCCGGAGAAAGGCACACAAGCCGACATAGGAGTAACCAAACGCCTTTCAGACTTTATACGCAAGCATACGGATACAAGCAGCGATATTTACCAAAAGGCAGCGGCTTTGAAAGCCAAGTATCAGCCGTGCGGACAAATCCTCCTGAATGGCGTCCCCGATTATGACCTAACAGCATTTGAGCCAACATCATTTAATCCGACAACATGGCCTTTTTGGAAGCCTTTGCCGGTGTACTTTGTTGGCTCGCCTGAAAGCGATCATTATCCCTCATTGAAAAACGTTGTAAATATAAATCTGGATACAATAGTTAATTCATTGTGCAATACAAATGAACTTTCTATCGCATCTGAGGAGGAAATAAACGCGTGGGAAAAGAATAACCCACATCCCGACGGTAAACGCTGGGGCGGCTATGAACAGACAATTGGAAATTATTATTGGGGTGCACACAGCATCACATCCGACATGGATATCTTGAGAAAGTTTGACAGATTGGATTTTCAATTACCTGTTCACGTCAAATAAGCAGTATTCTTTATTGCTATGGCTGAACCGTTACGGGTTTATCATTGCTGGGGTGCTCAAAGGAAATGAAATTGTTGCGCGGTGCATAAGCCCAGCGCATACCGAAGGCTTCGCAGGCGCTTGCCGGGATATACAGCTGCTCGCGGTGGCCGCGATAGACCGGTGCCTCCAGGGGGAACTCGCCTTGTTCCGTCTGCGCGGTGGCCTCCCCCTCACGGAAGGTTACGCTGTGGCCGTAAAGCTCCAGCTCCACCTGCCCCTTTGTTTTGCGCACTTCGCCGCCGATAAAGGATATCAGCGTTGCGAGCGGGGCGAACCAGACGCCGTCCTTCTGCTCACAGGGAGTGCTCGCCTGGCTCAAGCCGGGATCCATGCCCTTGAACATCATGCGCGTGCGGTTAAACCGCGGAGCGACGGCGTAAGGAGTAATGGTGTCCGTTTGCTTATTGATGATGCATTGGTCTACAATTCTGCCGTCATTGAGCACAGAGGTGAGCTTGAGCGTATCCCCCTCCACCTCCACGATGGCGACCATGGCATTCTGCTCCTCCTGCGGGTAAAACGCGCTGTGCCAGATTTTGGAGACGGTGCGGGAGCCCGGCGGGTTCTGGTGGCTGTTGCCGAGCATATAGTGAATCGTCCCCTGGGAGGGGCGGTCAAACAGCTCCTCGTTTTTCAAGGGGAAGGAGCGGGAGAAGTTGTGCTCATGGCCGGAAAACACCAGGTCAAACAACTCAAAGCCCTCGCGCATATCCGGATAGGCGTCATAGTTTTCGCAGTCTGTGCCGGAATAACAGATCGGGAAGTGGTAGCAGCCCAGCTTCCAGGTCTGTTTTGTGGCGCTTAAATCCGCAATCATCCAGCGGTTGACATCCTCCGGGCCGTTGATGCCCACCACACTTAGGTGCACATTGCCGTAGTCAAAGGTGTAATTTTCCGTTTTCCAGCCCGTCGGGCCATTATCCGGGTAGGAGCCCTTAAATTGTTTGGAGAAAAACTCCGCCGGTTCGGAATAATATTTATTTGTCCCCAGGGCGTAGTTGTCAAAACCGCGGTTGTCGTGGTTGCCCAACGCCATCATAAAGGGGGTGGATTCCATGATGCCCTCAAGACCCAGCAGCGCGCCGTTCCACTGCACCTCATGCTGGCCGCAGTCCGTATTATCCCCGCCTGTAAGGATGAAGCGGGTATCCGGATGCTCCTTGAGCAGCTGTTTCAAAAAGCCGTTAAACCAGGAGTAATCCGGCTTTTCATGCCCGCCCTTTTGTTGGTCAGAAACGCAGATGAACTTGAATTTCGTCAGCCTCTCCGGCTCGGTGGCAAAGCGGAATGCGCCGCTACGGTTTGCCTCGTCCCCGCAGCTGTAGCTGTAAGATGTGCCCGGTTTGAGGCCCTTCAAACGGCACCAAAAAATGTTGCTACTATCAATATCACTCTCAAAGGTTTCATAGTATGCCTCACAGCGCTGCCAATCGCTTTCGCCCTGTGCCCTGTAAAGCACATAGCCCTGCGTAACATCCACACTGGTGCGCCAGGTGACCGCCATGGTGGTTTTGGGGTCGTCATAAAAACTGAGCATAATATGATCCGGCTGCGGCGTGGAGCCCCGGAACGGCTTTTCTCTTTGCTGCATAGTCATACTTCCTCCTCCGGTATATCCGTATAAATGCGGGGGTGTTTTGCTTTCTCTAACGCGCGCTCTTCCTTCGTCTTTTTGTTTGTGCCTATGTAGCCGCTGCGCTCAAACGCCACATAAAACATGCCGGCGACCGCGCCCGAAACACCGATAATAAAGTCCCACATCGTGTCAAGCAGCCCGGCATCTGTATTCGGCCAGGACATCTGCAAATGCAAGCCATAGAGCCTATCCATGGAAAACTCATAGATTTCCCAGCCCACCAACATCGTACAGGCCACAGCCAGGCCAAACATCGAGGCCAGTGCCGGGGAAAGCTTGCCGTATTTGGACTGCAACAGAACGCCCAAGTCATAGCCGAAAAAGACGCTGATGTAGCCCGCGAAAAAGTGGGAGGGAATGTCAATATGTTCAAAGCTGGTAAACACGTTGATGCTTGTCCCCACCACGCAGCCCAAAAAGATGAAGATATTTAGGCTGCTCTGCAGCTTGTAGTTAATCTGTGCAATAAAAGTGCGCCGACCGAGGAGCTGAAAATAATCCCACAGCCCCATAAAAATAGTGCCGAATATCGCCTGCAAAAACTGCACCGGATGCCCTAAGCACAGCATCACAACACCCCAAATCAGCAAACCGATGCGGCAAAACCACCAAAGCGCCACCGTTCGTTTCGGCTTTGGCGGAATCTTATAAATCTTCAAACGCGCTACCATCCTTTTTCTTGAGATTTTCTAAGTATATCCTGTTGCAGGAAAGGCGTCAAGGTAAATTCGCATGTTTTTCTTTATTATTGCTTGTTAGCGGACTATTCTTGACGAGGTAAGACGTTTTTATTATACGGAATCCCAGGGCGACAATTCTGCGTTAGAAACGGGGGGCGGAGCATCTACAGCGAATGTGACCGAAAAAACTGTCCTATCGCAGGATACCGTTAACAACACCAGTTCCTATGAGGAGCTAATTCGCAAAACTGTAGATATTGAAACGCTACCTGTAAAACTTCCCCAAAACATCGGGGAACCGGACGCACCAACGATAGACCAGATTGATCAAGACATTGGAATTGAATGCCTGCGGGAAACCCCAGCCATTTCACCTTACAAAACGGGTGTGCTATATAGTATACATAAAGTAAAGCAAGGCGGGCTACTTTATTTGTACTACAAGCCGGCCGGTTACGCCAATGACCAAAAAACGAGGGATATCCCCCGCTTGTTTGCGTGGCACTATGTCAAAAAGAGTCTTTCCTATGCGGATTTCGCAAGTGTGAAAGAAGGCGTTTCAATAGAGGATGTAGAAAAAATTGACCCTGCTACCCGATAAATAAGCAGCGTATGCAAGCAAATGAATCGCTTCGAAAAGTATCCAGGCATTATTTGACGGATGGAATTTTGATATTGGATTATGACATGAAAAACAACGATGCCGTTGTGCGTGAGACTCGGTTTCATGATTTTTTTCAAATGTTTGACAACTATAGTTCAAACAGCAATGCCGTAAATGGCCGTGTGCTGGAACAGGATGCCCTGCCTGCGTGAACCAGGGAGGCTCCACCAAGCTATTCCTTTGGTATTTCATGCAGGGCCAGCACCTCTGCCAAATACGGAATCGCCTGTGCCGCGCCGGGGCGGGAGACTGTAATGGCCGCCGCCTTTGCAGCAAAGGCCATTGACTCCTGTGCGCTTTTGCCGGAGAGGGCGCAGCAAAGATAGTAGCCCGTAAAAGTATCGCCCGCGCCCGTAGTGTCCACCACCTGCGCGGGGTAGGTCGGCTGTGTGAAGGAGATTTCCCCCTTCCCATACCGCGCTCCCGCCTTGCCCAGGGTGAGGATTACAGTGCAGCCGTAGGCCTGCGTCAATCGTGCCACGATGCGTTCCGGCTCCTGCTCCCCGGCAAGGGCCGCGCCCTCCAGCTCATTGACGAACAGGGTATCCACATACCGCAGAGGCAACCCTCTGACGTCCTGCGTAAAAGGCGCCGGATTAAATACGATACGCATCCCCTGCCTGTGCGCAACCTCCAACAGCGCGCCCGGGCAGGAGATTTCATTTTGCATCACCAAAACATCCTGCGCCCCGCAGCCGTGCAGCGTTTGCTCTATCTGCTGCGCTGTCACCATGCGGTTTGCGCCGCCGTAAAGCACAATGCTGTTTTCCCCCTGCGGGTCCACCTGTATCACGGCGTGGCCGCTGGGCTGCGCGGCGGTGCGGATGCCGCTGATATCCACGCCGTGCTCCGCGAGAGTTTCAAGCAGCATGCCGCCATCCTCCCCCACACAGCCTGCGTGGCGCACCGCAAGCCCGGCTTTCGCCATTGCGATGGATTGGTTCAGCCCTTTTCCGCCGCAGAACACCTCCCGCCCCCGCGCATGCACCGTTTCTCCGGGGCGCACGAGGGTATCGACCTGATAAACAAAATCCAAATTCAAGGAACCGAAATTAATAATTTGCATCGTATTTCTCTCCTTTTATGGTAACCGTGTTAATTGCCTCATAATAAGATCAGTAAAGTCCTTTCGCTTTACACCCAGTGCCATTTGTATGTTCGTCTCCTGCGCATATAAATCAATTACACTGCAGCCGCGCGTGTGCTCCCCCTTTGTTTCCACCTCCGCCAAGGCGGGGTAGAGCCGAAATAACTCCGGTTGCAGCAGATATGCCGCTGTGCAGGCGTCATGCACCGGAATACCGCTGCGGTAACCGGCCTGTTCCGGAATGAACGGGCGGGTTTTATCCCCTTTTGCGCGGAGCATTCGCGCCAAAAGCCCGGCGCTTTTGCCCGGTACCGCGTGCATCGCCACCAAATCCGTGTCAAACAGCAGAGCCCGTTCCGTTACATCCAAACCAAACAAAACAATCGGAACCCCGCCATGCAACACCTCCTGCGCAGCCTCGGGGTCACAGTAAAAGTTAAATTCCGCACAAGGGGTTATGTTTCCGCCATGATGCGCCCCGCCCATGATTAGGATGCGCTCCATGCGGCGAAAGGCCGTTGCGTCCTCGCGCAGCAGCAGGGCAAGGTTTGTCAGCGGCCCTGTTGCCAGCAGCGTAACGGGAGCCTCCGCCTGCCTGAGCAGCCGAGCCAACGCG
>JAVBPP010000060.1:0-41238 GCA_031549535.1 Oscillospiraceae bacterium | reverse complement strand
ATAAAATAGCAGAAAAGGATGGGGTAACGGCATGCAAACAGTTAGATGGGGTATTGTTGGCACGGGTGGCATTGCGAACCGCTTTGCGGAAGCCTGCAAGCGGGCGGAGGGCGCGCAGCTGGCTGCGGTATGTTCCCGCACGCAGGAATCGGCGGATTGTTTTGCGCAAAAGCACGGCATTCCACAGCGTTTTGGCAGCTATGAAGCCATGGCGCAGAGCGACGCGATTGACGCCGCCTATATCGCAACGCCGCATTCCCTGCACTGCCCGAACGCCATTTTGTTTCTGCAAAACGGCAAGGCCGTGCTTAGCGAAAAACCGGTTTCCTGCAACGTTGAGGAGCTGGAGCGTATGATTGCGGCAGCCAAAGAAAATGACGTTTTTTTTATGGAGGGCATGTGGGCGCGTGTTGTGCCGGGAATCTTAAAGGTAAAAGAGATTATCGATTCAGGCTACCTGGGTAAGGTGCGCGGCATTCAGGGCTGTTTTTCCTACGACATGCGTGATGAGCCGGAACATCACGCCTTTCAGCTGGAATACGGCGGCGGCTCGCTGCTGGATGTGGGTTGCTATGCGTTGCATTTCGCCTCCTGGTTTGCGCCCGCTCCGCTTGCGGAAATCTATGCGGTAGGCGATGTCAGCGAAAAAAATAAAACGGACGACACCTGCGATGTGCTCATCAAATACGCGGACAATTCTACGGCGAACCTCTTCAGCGGCATGACACTGCGCCGCCCGTCCGACGGCTTTTTATTTTGCGATGCAGGTTACATCAAGCTGGATCGTTTTTATGCAACGCAGGATTTCACGGTGCATAAGGACGATAAGGTTGAGGAATACCATGTTCCATATTGTGGGAACGGTTTTGAAGAACAAATTGTGGAAGCGAGCCGATGCATCCTCGCGGGCAAAAAAGAAAGCGAGCTGTTATCGCTCGCAGGTTCTATGGAAATCATGCGCCAGATTGACACAATCCGTGCGCAGCTTGGCATTGTGTATCCGCCGGTTTCATAATTTTTCAAGGCATGTTTTGCAAATTCCGTTGCACCCTATTGAAGAAAGGATGTGCAAAACATGTCAAAGAAAAAGAATTATGCCGGACTTTCCGGAAAAATCGGCGGCCTTGCGGTGAAAGGCATGATACGCGATGTAGAACAGCGCTTGATGAACGGGGAGCATATACCCGCCGGCGCAAGCAGCCCGGAGGAGGCCGCTGAGCTGGCAGAAACCCGGCGAAAGAACCAAGAGAGCGCGGAGCAGGCGCATACCGAATATCGATAAACGAAGGGAACCTCAGCCGCCAATCCCATTGCAATGAGATTGATGGCTGAGGTTCCCTTTCAAAGGTATCAATACAACTCTGCCGGGGTAAAGCGGGCAAGAACGAGTTCTTTCAGCGTTTCCAGCTCCTCTTTGAACTCCTTGTTGCTCTGCTCGGGCTTTTTTGTGATTTGCTCCAGAATCTCAAAACGGAAGCTCTGTGCGCCGTATTGTTCCCAGTCCGCCTTCATGCGCACATCCGGGCACATATTTGTGTTTTGCGCAAACAGAAAGCGGTTTTGCCCGCCCTTGAGGTCTGAAACGGCGTACAGCATTCTCCTGCCGCTTTTGCTGTGATACAGGGCGTAAACACCCCCGGTGATTTCGCGTTCTAAATAATTGGCAACCTGTTCTTTTTTTGTTTGCTTATCCATAGGTCATTTCTCCTTTCAGTCAGTCGCACTCGTCGAAAAACGGGAACATACTTATTCTTCTCCAATTACAGCCTTCGCCGCCGCAACGGCAAGAGCATCGCAACGCTCGTTTTCCGGGTGTCCCGCGTGCCCGCGTACCCAGATGATTTCCACCTCGTGCCCGTGTAGGGCGTCCAAAAGCGCCTGCCAAAGGTCAGGGTTCAGCACGGGGCTGTTGTCGGACTTTTTCCAACCCTTTTTCATCCAATTATAGACCCAGCCCTTGTTGATGCCGTTGGCCACATACTGCGAATCCGTGACCAGCCGCACGTGGCAGGGCTTGTTGAGAGCCTTGAGCGCTTCTATGGCGGCGGTGAGCTCCATGCGGTTATTGGTGGTCTGCTTTTCCCCGCCGGAAAGCTCCTTAACGTGCCCCTGATAGCGCAGTATCGCGCCCCAGCCGCCAGGCCCTGGGTTGCCGGAGCAGGCGCCGTCCGTAAAAATTTCCACTTGTTTTTTTTCAGCCATTTTCGCACCGTCCTCATGCCGTATAGGATAACATTTTTTTGGGAACTGCGCAACCGGCTTTTCGTATAAAGCTGTGGACAGTCGTCCATACTATTGTGGAAACAATAATATGGAAAGGATTGGTAAGCGCAATGAAGGCGGTTATTATGGCGGGGGGAGAGGGCAGCCGGTTGCGTCCCTTGACCTGCAATTTGCCCAAACCCATGGCACGCTTGTGCGGCAGACCCATTCTGGAATACATTTTTGACCTGCTGCTGCGCAACGGAATCCAACAGGCGGTGCTGACACTGGGCTATTTGCCGGAGGAGATTGAACGGCCTTACCGCGATGGCTACGAGCAGCTGAAGCTTGAGTTTGTACGGGAGGATAGCCCCTTGGGTACGGCGGGCAGTGTGCGCAACGCCCTGCAAAACCAGCAGGAGCCGTTCCTTGTCATCAGCGGGGATGCCATGTGTGACTATGACTTGGACGGCATCATCGCCTACCACAAGGCGGTGGGTGCGGCGGCGACCATTGTTGCGGCAAGCGTAGACGACCCGCGTGAGTATGGCCTGGTGCAGACCGATGCGGAAAATCGCGTTACAGGCTTTATTGAAAAACCCGCATGGGGGCAGGCGGTGACAAACCTCGCCAATACGGGTATTTATGTGTTGAATGCGGAGTGCCTGGATTTGATTCCGCAGGGGAAGCCCTTTGACTTTGCGAAGGATTTGTTTCCGCAGATGCTCAGCGGCGGGATGCCCGTTTATTGCTACCATGCGAGCGGCTATTGGTGCGATATCGGCGACATCAGCGCCTTTCTGGGCTGTGCGCGGGATTTACTGGACGGCAGAATTCAATGCGCCATGAGCGCGGTCGCAAAGGGCGTTTTCACGGACACCAGCCTGCCAAAAGGGGATTATCACATTATTCCGCCCGTTTACATCGGGGAGCGGGTAGAAATCGGAAACGGTGCGGTCATCGGCCCTTACACCA
Source organism: Oscillospiraceae bacterium (assembly GCA_031549535.1). Taxonomy (GTDB): domain Bacteria; phylum Bacillota; class Clostridia; order Oscillospirales; family Acutalibacteraceae; genus JAVBPP01. Next base: position 38,061 of record JAVBPP010000060.1, on the reverse strand, counting down.
GCGTGGATCACGGCTGCCTCATCGGCGAAAACGCAAAGCTGCGCAGCAGTCTGGTTATGGAAAACTGCTCCATTGCGGCGCAAACCAATCTGACAGGGGCAATGGTTTGTTCCGGCGCATCCCTGCGGGGCGGCGTTGCGCTGTTTGAAAACGCCGTCATCGGCTCAAACGCCGTCATCGGCTCGCAGGCTGCCGTCAAGCCGGGCGTGTTGATTTGGCCCGAAAAAGTGATTGAGAGCGGCGCCATCGTTAGCGCCAACGTAAAGCTCGGCTCGTTTGAACGCAAGGTGTTTGACGATGAGGGCGTGAGCGGGGAAAGTGGATTGGAGCTAACCCCGGAAATTTGCGCCCGGCTCGGTCTCGCGCTGGGGAGCGCGAAAACCGGCAAGCGCATCGGCATAGCCTGCGATGGCAGCAACAACGCCAAGGCGCTTATGCACGCGCTGGTTTCGGGGCTCATGTATACAGGCAGCCATGTTTGGACCTTTGGGGAATGTTTTGAGGCGCAGCTTTCTTTCTTTACGGCCTTTTGTTCACAGGGCATTGGCATTTTTGTGCACGGCGGCGAGAATACCGCCATCAAAATCTGCGGGGAGGGCGGCCTCTCCATACCGCGTTTTTTAGAGCGGGATATTGAAACCCGCATGGCGAAGGGGGAGTTCAGCCGCTGTGCACCGGAGCAGGTGCGGGATCTTGCGGATATGGCCAGCATTCAAATGATTTACCGCCAGGAAATCAGCAAGCTTGCGCCCTACGGCCTCGCGGGTGGGCGAGCCTGTGTGAAAAGCTCCAATGAGCGCATTCAGCTGCTGCTCACGGAATGCCTAAATAAGCTGGACTGCGCCGAAAGCGAGGAATTGCTGTTCCGTGTTAACCGCTTCGGCACACGGGTCAGCGCTTACACGGCACAGCTGGGAACCGTGCCCTGTGAAAAGCTACTGGCAATCTGCTGCCTTGCGGAACTGAAAAACGGGCGGGATATTGCACTGCCCTATGACGCGCCGCAGCTGTTGGATGGCCTCGCCGCTCAGCACGGCAGGCAGGCCTACCGTTATTTGAGCAGCCCTGCGGATGATTCGGACAGCACAGCCCGCCGCCTTTCCGCCAAACAGCAATGGGTGCGCGACGGCCTGTTTTTAACCGTTCGCCTGCTGTCTATCATGAAGGAGCGGGAAATGACGCTCCCACAGCTTTTGGATGAGCTGCCGGATTTTTACGTTGCAAAAAAAACCTTTGCCATCAACATTCCGCCCTCCATGCTTGCGGAATTTCTGGGAGATGACACTCTTACACTTGACAGCAAAAAGGAAGGGATTACCATGAAAAAAGAAAACGGAAGGCTGTTGATTGTCCCTTCCAGAACAGGCAGGGCGCTGAGCGTTCTGGCGGAGTCCAACAACCTGGAAACGGCAAATGAGCTTTGCCTTTCAGTTGAGGAGCTGGTTCGGAATAAGGAAGCGGGGCAAACTTGACAGCGGCGGCGTTTCGTTGTACAATAAACGTTAAATATGGTGCATTTTGGATGCGCCGTGGTGCAAATTGCTATCCCGGGTATAACCGGGATACATAGACTGAAGTTTGGATTTGTTCCGCAGCATGTGCTGCTGCGGTGTATAGATTCTGATAATTTTATCCAACCGCCCGGCAAAAAGCCCGGCGGCTAATGAAGGAGTATGTAAAATTCATGCAAAACAACAAAAAATCTGTTATTGACGCAAGTGTTTCGGGGCGGAACAAAAAGGACGACCTCAAGCCCGCGCCAACATCTGCCCCTGCGCGGACATCCGCTCCTGCGCGGACGCCCGCTCCTGCGCGGACGCCCGCGCCTGCGCAAACGTCCACCCCTGCGCAAACGCCCGCGCCTCGCAAGCGTTCCCCGAAAGCTGCCAAGGGGCAGGAGGCGAATCAAAAGCAAAACAACCAGCCCAAAAAACAAAACGGCAGTCAGAGCGGCGCAAAAAAGACGAAGCAACAGGCGAAGAAAAATGAAAAACCCATCCGCATTGCCTTTTTGGGCGGCTTGAACGAAGTGGGCAAGAACATGACGCTGTATGAATACGGCGAGGACATGTTTTTGGTGGATTGTGGCCTCTCATTTCCGGATCAGGATATGCCCGGCGTGGATTTGGTTATCCCGGATTTCAGCTATGTGGAGCGCAATGCGGAGAAAATTCGCGGCGTTGTCATAACGCACGGGCACGAGGATCATATCGGCGGCCTTGCCTATCTGTTGAAAAACACAAAACTTCCGGTTTATGGCACCAGGCTGACCTTGGGACTGATTCAGGGCAAGCTGCGTGAGCACGGCCTGTTGCACGAGACAAAGCTCAACGAAGTGAAGCCCGGCGATGTCGTTCAGTTGGGCGCGTTTTCTGTGGAGATGATTCACGTCAATCACTCCATTCCGGATTCCCTTGCACTGGCCATTCGCTGTGAACAGGGAACCATTATCCAAACCGGCGACTTTAAAATCGACAGTACCCCCATTGACGGGGAAATGATAGATTTGGCGCGCTTTGCCGAAATCGGCAAGGAGGGCGTGCTTTGCATGCTTTCAGATTCCACAAACGCGGAGCGGCCGGGTTACACCGAAAGTGAACGCAAGGTGGGCGAATCCTTTGCAACCCTGTTCCGCAAGGCGGAAAACCGCCGCGTTATTGTGGCGACCTTTGCCTCCAACATCCACCGTGTGCAGCAGATTATCAACACGGCGCAGGCCATCGGCAGAAAGGTGGCGCTCGTTGGGCGCAGCCTTGAAAATGTGGTGAGCATCGGCTCCGAGCTGGGTTATCTCAATGTGCCGGAGGGCATTCTGATTCCGATTGATACCATAAATAACTACCCTGCGGATAAGCTGGTTATTATTACAACGGGCAGCCAGGGCGAGCCGATGTCCGCCCTGACGCGCATGGCGTTCTCCGAGCACAGAAAGGTGGGCATTTTGCCTACGGATTGTGTCATCATCTCTGCAACGCCCATCCCCGGCAACGAAAAAACCGTCAGCCGTGTCATCAATGAGCTGATGAAGCTGGGTGCTGAGGTGGTGTATGAGCGCATGTATGAGGTGCATGTCTCCGGTCACGCCTGTCAGGAGGAGCTAAAAATTATGATGGGCATCGTTAAGCCCAAATATTTTATCCCGGTGCACGGCGAACTCAAGCACCTGCGCAAGCATGCCATGCTCGCGCAGAATATGGGCATCGACAAGGCGCATATACTCATAGCGGATAACGGCGTTGTCGCCGAGCTGACGCAGGACACTCTGCGAACCGGGGCGAATGTTCCGTCCGGCAAGGTGTTTGTGGATGGCTACGGCGTGGGCGATGTAGGCAGCGTTGTGTTGCGGGATCGTAAGCACCTCGCGCAGGACGGCATTATGGTGCTGTCCCTCGCTATAGACGGGGAGACAGGGGAACTGCTCTCGGGCCCCGAGGTGTTTTCGCGCGGTTTTATCTATGTGCGCGAGAGCGAGGCGCTCATGGGCGAAGTGCGGGCTGCCGCCATGCAAACGGTGGAGGAGTATCTCTCGCGCGATACGCTGGAGTGGAACGCGCTGCGCAACCGCTTGCGCGATCAAGTCTCACAGCTGCTCTATGAACGCACCAAGCGCAGCCCGATGGTGCTGCCGGTGATTCTGGATGTGCGGGACTGATACGAATTTTTAACTAAGACAGCAAAAGGGGGGAGCGTATGCGCTTACGCAAGCTGCTTGAGGAGTTTCCTGTCAGCGCTGCCATGGCAATCATCGCGGCGGCAAATGTGGGCGGGATGTTGATTTATCGAACAAAATCGGCGCTGATTTTTGCGGGATGTTACGCCCTGCTTTTGCTTGCGGCGCTGCTGCGTGTCAAATATGTGCGTTTTAAGCGCGAACGCCTGTTGGCAACCCTCGCCCAGCGCATGGATATCATGCAGAGTGAAATTCTTACAAGCTACCCCGTTCCGGTTCTGGTTTGCGATGAGCATGAGGCGATTGTGCACTTTAATGAAAAATTTATTGACCAGGTTGCCCAAGGGGAGCTTGTTTCCGATTCTGCCCCCGAGCGCTTCACGGGCGGCCAGCGCCTTTGTGAAATGGCCGTCAACGAGCCACTTGAGGTGCAGGTGCAGCAACGCTATTTCACGCTGTATTGTGCACGATTTCACTATAAAGAAAAGTTATATTATGCGCTGTATTACACGGATAACAGCGCCTTCCACGCCATGCAGCGGGAGTTGGAGGAGAGCCGCAGCTATGTGCTGCTGTTGGATATTGACGACATCAGCCAGATGGGGCTAGGCTTTCGGGACAGCGAATATGCCGAAATACATAACGGTATTGAGGCCTTGATTGAGCTTTGGGCGCAGCCCTATGCCTGCTTGCTGCGCCGTATCAGCGATGAGCGCTATATTTTGCTTGCGCAGGAGCGCGATGTACGCAAAATGCTGGAGAATAAGTTTGATATTCTCAACGATGTGCGCAAATACGCCTACCGGGAGCGCGAGTTGGGCATTACACTTGCCATCGGCGTAGGTACAGGGGATACCCCCGAGGAATGCGAAAACGCGGCGCACCGTGCGCTGGAAATGGCAATCGGCCGTGGCGGCGACCAAGCGGCGCTCAAAACCGAAAACAGTTATGAATTTTATGGCGGCATTTCCAAAAGTGTGGAAAAGCGCACCAAAGCCAAAACACGCGCGGTAGCTTCTACGCTGACGGATTTGATTTCAACCTGCGAATCCGTTGTTATTATGGGTCACACCTTCCCCGATTTAGATGCCATGGGTGCGGCTATCGGTCTGTTGGCCATTACGCGCAGCTTGAATGTGCCCGCCTATATCGTGGCGAACCCCGCACATTCCCTCGCCCAAGCGCTGCTGGAGCGGGCACGGCAAGAATATAAGCGCACGGTCATTATCGACGAGGAGCGGGCGAAACTACTGCTTGCAAACAACTGCCTGTTGCTGCTGGTGGATACGCATATCGCCTCATTCCTGGATTTCCCGGATTTATTTCCGCTGGCAAAGCATGTGGCTGTCATTGACCACCACCGCAAAATGGTGAACCATATTGACAACGCCGTTATTTTCCACCATGACCCGAACGCCTCCTCCAGCTGTGAAATGGTAACGGAGCTGATTCAATACATCACGCCGGATGTCAACCGTTTTGAGGCGGAGGCGCTGCTGGCGGGCATTATGCTGGATACAAAAAACTTCATCCTGCGCACGCGTGTGCGTACCTTTGACGCGGCAGCCTTTCTCAAGGGCAAGGGTGCGGATACAGTCAAGGTCAAACGGCTGTTTGCCAGTTCCATGGAGGATAACAAACAACGCTACGCCTTGGTGACAAACGCGCAGATGTACCGGGACTGTGCCGTTTCCGTTACACAGAGCAGGATGCGGGATATCCGCGTCGTCTCCTCTCAGGCGGCGGATGAGCTGCTCAATGTGGAAGGGGTACGAGCCTCCTTTGTAATTTTCCCGGACGCGAAGGGGAATGTCTGTATTACGGCGCGTTCCTACGGGGATTTGAATGTGCAGCTGATTATGGAGCGCATGGGCGGCGGCGGGCACAGAACCATGGCTGCTGCCCAGTTCACCCATACGGATACCGAACAGGTGTTGGCGGAGCTGAAGCAGAGTATTGACGAACAAGCCGAAGAAAGGATAGGGAATGGAACATGAAAGTAATTTTATTAGAAGATGTGAAGAGCCTTGGCAAAAAGGGCGAAATGGTCAGCGTTTCAGATGGCTACGCGCGTAACTTCCTGTTTCCGCGCAAGCTGGCGGGGGAGGCGAACTCCCAGGCTCTCAGCGAGCTGAAGAATCGGGAAGCGGCGGAAAAGCACCGTATTGATGCGGAAAAACAGGCCGCAAATGACGCGGCGGCGCAGTTAAACGGCAAGAGCCTGCATATTGCCGCCAAAGCGGGGCAAGGCGGGCGCCTGTTTGGCTCCGTCACGGCGAAAGAGGTTGCAGAACATATTGAAAAAGAGTTCGGCATTGCAATTGATAAGCGCAAAATTACGATGGAGGACATCAAAAATTACGGCAGCTATACGGTGGAAATCAAGCTTTACAGCGGAATTAACACGCAGCTGTATGTCGTAATCAGCGAATAATGGTGGGGTAACGTGGATACTGCGAATTTTTTGGATTATGAAACGATAGAAATGCCGTTCAGCCTGGAGGCAGAGCAAGCCGTTCTTGGCTGCGTTCTGTTAGATCCGGGCTGCATGCCGCATCTCGCATCGTTCCTGCATACCGAGCACTTCTATCTCCCGCGCCACCAGGCCATTTATGCCGCGATGCTCTCTTTGGAGACCATGGGCGGTAAGATTGACCCGCTCTTGGTGCTGGATATTCTCAAGCGGGACAAGGTGTTTGATGAAGAAGGCGGCAAAAACTATTTGTTTCAGCTCGCCCAGCTCATCCCCTCCACGGCCAATGTGGAGGGCTATGTTAAAATTGTGCGCGAAAAATACTACATGCGTGCATTGATTACCGCCTCCAAGGAAACGATAGAACGGACGGCCGGGCAGGAGGACAGCGCTGAAAATCTGCTGGAATCGGCAGAGCAGCGCCTGTACGCCATCCGCCAGGGCAGATCCACCAGCGAGCCCTCGCGGCTGAACGACATCATCATCAACGAGGTTTACGACCACCTCTCCAAAATCAGTTCGCCGGACCGGGACGCTTACATGGGCATTTCCACCGGTTATAAGGATTTGGACGACGTCATCAACGGCTTGAATAAAACCGACCTCATTCTCATCGGCGCACGTCCCTCCATGGGTAAAACGAGCGTTGCGCTGAACCTGGCGCGCAATGTTGCGCTGTTGGGCAAGAAGGTGCTGTTTTTTTCGCTGGAAATGACAAAAATGCAGCTGGCTCAGCATGTCTGGTTTTCTCACGCGCGTGTGCAAATTGATAAAATCCGCAGCGGAAAGCTGGATCGGGGCGACTGGGAGAGCTTGGGGAAGGCGGTTACGGAGTTCAATAACTGCGAGCTCTATTTTGACGATAACTCCAACATCAAGGTATCGGAAATGAAGGCGCGGGTGCGCAGAATGAAGAATGTGGACTGTGTGTTCATCGATTACCTTGGCCTGCTCACGGGGGAAACCCGGGCGCAGAACCGTGTGCAGGAGGTTACGGAACTGACCCGTGCCCTCAAGCTCATGGCCAAGGATCTGGAAATTCCAGTGGTCTGCTGTGCGCAGCTCTCCAGAGAGACGGAAAAGGGCGGCAAATCCCGCCGCCCGCAACTCGCGGATTTGCGCGATTCCGGCTCCATTGAACAGGACGCGGATATTGTTATGATGCTCTTCCGCGAAAACTACAACGCGGGCGATCCAACAGAGATTGATGAAGATAATCCGCCTAAGACGGATGAAATGGAAATCAACGTTGTTAAGAACCGCCACGGCGCAACGCGGATGGTGAAATTCCGCTGGGAGGCTGAGTATACGCTGCTGACCCAGTTGGCAAGAGATGATTATGATTACTAAAGCGCGCGAGACAATCGAACAATATAGCATGATTCCCAATGGTGCCAGCGTAATTTGCGCCGTTTCCGGCGGCGCGGATTCCATGGCACTGTTGTCCGTTTTATATACGCTGCAGCAGGAGCTGGGCTTTTCGCTGCAGGCGGCGCATGTCAACCATTGTCTGCGCGGCGCTGAGTCGGAGCGTGACGAGCAGTTTGTTCGGGAACACTGTAAGGCCAACAAAATCCCATTGGAAGTGTGCCGTGCTGATATCGCTGCCCTGGCCGCGCAGCGCGGGGAGGGAGTGGAAGAAAGCGCCCGCCATGTGCGCTATGCATTCTTCGAGGAGCTTGCGCAGGGCGAAACGGCACGCATTGCAACCGCGCACAGCTTGAATGACCGTATGGAAACCCTGCTGATGAACCTCGTGCGCGGTGCTACTCTGCATGGCCTTTGCGCCATTCCGCCTATACGCGGCAACATTATCCGTCCCTTGATTACCTGTAGCCGTGCGGAAATCGAGCAATATTGTGCGCGGCAGGGGATACCCTATATCATAGACAGCAGCAATATGGGGGATGCATATACCCGTAACCGCGTCCGCCACACGCTGATTCCGCTGCTGCGGGAGGGCAATCCCCGGCTGGAGGATGCCCTGCAGCGCTGTTTTGAGAGCCTGGAATGTGAGGAGCACTATCTCGCGCAGCAGACGCGCGAACTTCTTTTGCAGGCGCAAACAGAGCGGGGATACGCTGTGCCTTTGTTACAGGGGGCGCACCCCGCCCTGCGCAGGCGAGCCCTTGCGTCTTTGCTGCGCAGCTGGAGCTGTAATGAAAGCCGCGATGCCGTTTTGCGTTTGGAGGAATTGCTAAAGGCAGGAGGAAAGCTGGCGATAGGAAAGAGGACGTACGCCCTGGTGCGGCGCGGCACGCTGAGCCGGGAAACAACGTGGGAGGTTCAGCCGTTCTGCCTGCCTTTTACACTGGGAGAGATTGAAATTGCACAGGCGGTAATTCACAGCAGCTGCGTTCATCAAATTTCCCCGGATACATCACAAAAAATTCACAAACAAGGCTTGGCATTCCTGGTGGACTGTGATAAAATGATAGGCAATTCGTTTTTTCGAACCCGTCAGCCGGGGGACAGCATGCGGCTTTTGGGGCAGGCACACAACAGAGACGTGAAAAAACTGTTTCAGGAGCGCGGCATTACCGGCTCGCGCCGCGATGAAACTGTGTTTTTGGCGGATGACGGGGGCATAGTATGGGCGGAAGGCCTTGGCTGCGCAGAGCGCTGCGCCGTGGGCGAGGGAACGAAAAATATTCTGCAAATCACGGTGGAGAGGGCAAGGCCGGAGTGCAATGGATAAGGAGAACGAGTTATTTTGCGATTTAGCCGAGGTGCTGATCAGCCAGGCGCGGCTGCGTGAAATTGTAAGTGGGCTGGGTGAGCAAATCAGCGCCGATTATCGGGGGAAAAACCTGCTGCTTGTCAGTGTGTTAAAGGGCTCGGTCGTTTTCATGGCGGATTTGATGCGCGCCGTTACCATCCCCTGCCGCATTGATTTTATGGCAGTGTCCAGCTACGGCGCAAGGGCGACTGTTTCCGGCAATGTTAAAATTATCAAGGATTTGGATATTAACCTTGCGGGTTTCGACCTTTTGCTTGTGGAGGACATTTTGGATTCCGGTATAACCTTGCGCAGCATTTTGAATCTGCTGCAAACGAGGAATCCCAACAGCATAAAAATTTGCACTCTGCTGGATAAGCCGGAGCGCAGGCAGGTGGAAATAAACGCAGACTACGTAGGTACAGTGATTCCGGACGAATTTGTCGTTGGCTACGGCTTGGACTATGATGAAAGATACCGCAATTTGCCCTATGTTGCCGTGCTGAAACCTGAAATTTTTAAACAATAAAAACATGCTATAAAGAGGAGTGAACATGGAGTTGAAAGCAAGAAGATTTGCAGTGATTTTGCCATATATTCTGATTCCGTTGCTGATTATTTTGAGCGTATCCTACTTCGCGGGTGAGAATAGGCAGGATAAGATTCAGTATTTCCAGGTCGTTCAATATTTTGACCAAGGCAAGGTTGAAAAATTTGAGCTGAACCTTGCCAGCGGCGTGCTGCGCTATCAATTAGAGGGGGAGGAAGTCCCGAAAACCTACAAGGTGCCGAGCGTCACCGCGTTTTATGAGGATATCAACGAGACGGTGCGGAAATACAATCAGGAGCACCCGGACGACCTAATAGAATACGATTTCAGCGACAGCTCCGCAGGCACGTGGCTGATGAATATCATGCCCACGATTCTGCTGGTTGTGCTCATGGGTGGTATTGTCATTTATATGATGCGCCGCACCACCCAGACCATGACGAATGAAAACAACCGTACCATTACCTTTGGCAAGGCACGGGTCAAACAGGCAAAAGACGAAAAACGCAAAACCACCTTTGCTGATGTTGCGGGCGCGGACGAGGAGAAGGAAGAGCTTTCGGAAATTGTGGAGTTCTTAAAATCCCCCAGCCGCTTTGCGCAAATCGGCGCACGGATTCCCAAGGGCGTTTTGCTCGTTGGCCCTCCCGGTACAGGTAAAACTCTGCTGGCACGCGCGGTTGCCGGGGAGGCGGATGTGCCCTTCTTCTCCATTTCCGGTTCTGATTTTGTGGAGATGTATGTCGGCGTCGGTGCCTCCCGCGTACGCGATTTGTTTGAGCAGGCGAAGAAAAATTCCCCTTCTATTATCTTTATAGATGAAATCGACGCTGTCGGCCGCCACAGGGGCGCCGGCATGGGCGGCGGGCATGATGAACGCGAGCAGACGCTCAACCAGCTGCTTGTAGAAATGGATGGTTTCGGCGCAAACGAGGGTGTCATCATCATCGCCGCCACCAATCGCCCGGATATTCTGGACCCCGCGCTGCTGCGCCCCGGCCGTTTTGACCGCCAGGTGACAGTCGGCTATCCGGATATCAAGGGTCGCGAAGAAATCCTTAAGGTGCATGCCAAGGGCAAGCCTTTTGCGCCGGATGTGGATTTGTCCGTCATCGCCCGTTCCACCGTCGGTTTCACCGGCGCGGATTTGGAAAACCTTTTAAACGAGGCCGCGCTGCTCAGCGCCCGCCGCAACAAGCTCGCCATCACCATGGCGGAGATTGAAGAGGCCACCGTCAAGGTGCTGGTTGGCACAGAGAAAAAGTCCCGCAAGATGAGCGACAAAGAGAAAAAACTTACCGCCTATCACGAGGCGGGGCACGCGGTGGCATGTTACTATCTGGAGGAACAGGCTCCGGTGCACCAAGTTTCCATCATCCCGCGCGGTATGGCGGGCGGTTATACCCTGCATATGCCCACGGAGGATAAGAGCTACTATTCTAAGAATGAAATGCTCGAGAGCTTAATCGTTTCCCTGGGCGGACGCGTGGCGGAAGCGCTGGTTCTGGGTGATATTTCCTCCGGCGCGTCCAGCGATATCGAACATGCAACGGATATTGCCCGCAACATGGTAACGAAATACGGCATGAGCGAAAAGCTCGGCCCCATAGCCTTCGGTTCCGGCAATGACGAGGTGTTTATCGGCCGCGATTACAGCCACATGCGCAACTATTCCGAAAATGTGGCGGCGGAAATTGACCGCGAAATCAATATGCTGATTACCACTGCCTACGACAAAACCTGCGTCCTGCTCTCTGAGCACATTGATAAGCTCGACCTGGTCGCCCAGCGCCTGCTGGAGGTAGAAAAAATTGACCGGGACGAGTTTGAGACACTCATGGAAGATGCTCCGGTTGGCAAAAGCGAATAAAATAGGTGAAAACACTGGCCGAAAAGGGAGAAATCGTTTTTTTGGCCGGTGTTTTTATTAGTCCGCCAATGAAAGCTTGCCAGAAGATTGGTGAGGGTTTTTGTCGTCAGTCAAGGCGGACGATGCGGCTTTATACCAATCACCTTTTAGAATACTTGCAAAATTCGGTAACGGGCGTTTCGTGTATGCGCTCTTGCCGAATTTTGCAGGAAGTATTCTTAATGGTGATTGGTATTACTGTCGTAAAGCAAGGAGGACAACGCAGGCTGACGGCGAAAATACCACCAAGATTTGGCAAGGTTTCGTTGGTGGACTAATAATTTGTATTAGGAGGCCTAAGATGCTCCAAGTGAATCTGCTGGACAAGCAAGAGTTCCATACACTTGCCGCCGAGATTTTCGCCATTTTGGCTGATAATATGTCCCAAATCGCCCCAACGGAAAATTCCCGCGAGGAGGATTACCGAATCTGGTGCCGTGCCATGGCCGAGGGGTTACAGGCGGAGCAAAGGAAGCTCGCCCTTTTATATGATAACACGCGCCTGGCCGGCTATTTTCAATACAGCGTATTCGGAACGGTGTTTCGAATGGAGGAAATTCAGATAATCCCCACCTGCCAAGGCGCAGCGACACAGGCGTTTCGGCTGCTGCTTGGGTTTGCGCTGTCAGCCTTAGAGCCTGGCGTAAAAACGGTTGAAGCGTATGCCAATAAAAGTAACGAGAAATCACAAGGGATACTGCGGCATATGGGGCTACAGATAATCGGTGAAAACAAAACGGGCTCCGGCTACCGTTTTCAAGGCGAAATGCAGAGCTTGTTGAGTTGGTATCATACAAGGATTAGGCGAGCCGACAAGGCCGACTTGGCGAGGTTAACTGATATCTACAATCAAGCAATTTGCTCAAAAAAAGCCACTGCCGATGTCATACCTTTTACGCCGGAGCAGAGGGAGCAGTGGTTTTTGGAACATTGCAGGCAGGAGCGTACACCTGTTTATGTGTATGTGGATAATGCAGTTGTAGTCGGTTATTGTTACCTGTCCCCATACCGCCCCGGCAGGCAGGCCCTCGAAAGCGCTGCGGAAATCAGTTATTATATCGACTATGCATATCACGGGATGGGAATCGGCAGCGAGCTGATACAGCATACAATTGAACAAGCAAAGGGATTGGGTTATCGGAGTTTAATTGCAATTTTACTGAGCTGCAACGAGGCGAGCGCCGCGCTGTTAAAAAAATACGGTTTTGCGCTTTGGGGCACGCTTCCGGATATTGTATTTATGGAGGGGCAGGTATATTCTCACCTTTATTATGGAAGGCATATTTAAATTATTAAAAAACACCTATCCAAATAACCGCTTGAGGCACTAATCTATTGTAAAGGCTTTACAAAAAGGTTGTGCAGGGGAGTGTGCGGATTGCGTAACACGGAACAAGACATCCACCGGTTTATTGAGCCGATTTTTGGGTTTTGTATCAAACGTTTGTTAAACCGCCATGATGCGGAGGATTTGGCGGGCGAAATCATGCTGCATGTGCTGGACGGGCTGAAAAAATATGAAATCAATTCACTGGAGGCCTGGGTTTGGCGCATTGCTCACAACCGCTATGCCCGTTTTGTGCAAAAGCGGCGGGAGAATGCGGAGGATTTGACTGCGGATTTTCCGGAAATGCTGGCGGATGACTACACCTTGATTGATGCAGTTTTGTTGCAAAGCGAATACGAGAGCCTGTTCCGTTCCCTGCACACCCTTTCATCCGACTACAAGAATATTCTGGTTGACTATTATATCGGTGAAATGCCGATAGGGGCGCTTGCAAAAAAATATGCCCTGCCTTCCAGCGCTGTGAAATGGCGCCTGCATGTCAGCCGGGAAAAGATGAAGGAAAGGATAGGGAATAACAGCATGGATAAGATATATCAGCGCATCAACTGGAACACAAAAACCTGTAATGGAGCAAGAGACAGCAATCGCTATCTCGGCAGCCAAATTGCCCGGGCAATTTGTGAAGCGGCCTATGAAAAACCGGCCACGGTGGAGGAAATCAGTCTGGCGACGGGCATCCCCACCATGTATATTGAGGATGAGCTGCCCCGCTTGCTGGAGGGCGAAGCCATCGCACGCCATGCCAACAAATATGCCACGGATTTTATCATTCTCCGCTTGGAAGATAAAATCAAGATGAACGAGGCCTTTTATCCGCATCTGCAGGAGGTTACGGACTACTTCGACCGGTTGCTCGCGCAGGCGGAACAGGGGCTGTGCGGCATGCCCTTTTACGGTGCGGCATTTGGCCTGCAGAGCTTGGGCCATATTGCTGTGCCGGCCGTTATACGCGGTAAAATCCGGCGGATGAAGGAGGCGCTGAGCCTGCCGGACGGTAACTTCCCGCCGCGCAGGGACGGCGGCTATGGCTGGTTTCTGGTGGAGGAAACAGAGTCTGCGCAGGAAAACACCGGGAAATATGCCTGCGGCTGTAACGTGACGGACGAAGACCCGGATCACCTGTATTATTTCTGGATACAGCAGTATTTTTGCAGCGAAATTTACCGTGACGGAGGCATGCGCTGGCTCTCGCAGAACAGGATTCCCCAGCAGTGCAGGCAGGGTATCGTTCCACCCGGGCTACTGCAGGAGGAGGACGCGGCACGTTTGTTGAGCCGTAACTTGATAGAAAAAACAGGGGAGGGTTACCGGCTGAATTTCCCTGTGTTTACGCAGGAGGAATACGCGCGCTTTCTAGCCCTGTTCGAGCAGGACAGCGCTGCAATTGACAGGTATCTGGCTGCCTTAATCCGCAGCGTACACCAAAGTTTTTGCGCGTTCACGCCGAAACGGTTGAACAGCCAGGTCAATCAGTGGGTCTCCTGCTACATGCACGGCATTTCCGGTATGGTATGCGAACGGCTGATGCAAACAGGCCGCCTCACCCAGCCGCAGGGGAACAAACCACTCACAGACGGTGTGTTTTTTGTGGAGGGCGCGGAGCTTCAGCCATAAAGGGTTGAAAAATAGCATTTGTGGCGGCATCCGCGCTTCGGCGGGATGCCGCTTGCCGATATTTGACGATATGATTGACGCAGGTTTCGGCATATGTTATACTTTGCCGGAAAGGTTTGGTGCTGTAATGCAGCTAAAGAATATTCGAATTGTTCCCATAGAAAGCGAGCCGATTGCAAACGGCTATGTTGCCTTTAATCAAACGATAACGGCGTTTGGGGATATGCGTGATTTCCCGGGCGGGGAAGCGCTGGATTGCAGCGGGTTGACACTTTACCCCGGCTTTGTGGATGCGCATACCCACCTTGGTATGTGTGAGGATTCCCTGGGTTTTGAGGGGGATGACCTCAATGAGGAAACCGCGCCTGCAACGCCGTTTTTACGTGCGCTGGATGCGGTGAATCCGCAGGACCGCTGCTTTTCCGAAGCACTTGCGGCGGGCATAACCTGTGTGTTAACCGGCCCCGGCAGCGCCAATCCGATTGCCGGGCAGATTATCGCCATGAAGACCTATGGTGAGCTGGTTGATGAAATGGTGGTGAAAGCCCCTGCGGCCATGAAGCTTGCTCTGGGTGAAAATCCAAAGCGCGTTTATAATGAAAAAAATGAGTCGCCGATTACGCGTATGGCGACAGCCGCCATTATCCGCGAACAGCTCTTAAAGGCGCGGGAGTATTACAGCAAGCAGCAGGGGGAGGAAAAACCGGATTTTGATGCCGCCCTGGAAGCGCTGTCTCTGCTGTTTTCTCAAAAGCTGCCGGTGCATATCCACGCGCACCGTGCGGATGATATTGCAACTGCGCTGCGTCTTGCCAATGAATTTGGTTTAGAGGCAGTCATCGTGCACTGCACGCAGGGCGGAAAAATTGCCGGAGCCCTTGCGAAGGCGGGGGTAAAGGCGCTGTGCGGCCCGCTGCTTTGCGACCGCTGCAAGCCGGAGCTCAGCGGCGCAACGCCGGAGAACCCCGGTATATTGAGCCGCGCAGGCGTGAAAACGGCTATTATTACGGATCACCCCGAAACGCCCCTGCAATACCTCGCCCTAACGGCGGGGCTTGCCGTGCGCGAGGGGATGGACTATGACACGGCACTGCGCGCCATTACGTTGACCCCGGCGGAAATTTGCGGAATTGCGGACAGGGTCGGTTCCATAGCGGTAGGAAAGGACGCGGATCTTTGTGCCTTTGACTGTGACCCGCTGACCCTCGCGGCAAAGCCCAGGCTAGTGATTGCCGGGGGAACGGTTGTGTCTGCACGATAATGGCTTATTTGTGGAGGTAACTATTACTCCGGCACTTAAAAGTAGGAACGATTTGCCGGTCTTTTTGACGCTATGCTGCGTCAAAAATGCTCACAATACAGAAGTATTGTTGCGCTTTTTTCCTTGCCTATCGCCAAAAATCTTCGGCAACTCATTTCCTGTTTTTAAATGCCGGAGTAATATTTCACACGGCGATGTTGAAACCATGTGCGGTGTTGTCGAAAAAGAAACGCCGGATATGATATTGCTCCACCGAATAGACCTTGCCGAATACTGGTGGTCTTTTTACCGCCTGCCTTCGTTGTCCTCCTTGCCTTACGCCAGTAAAGCTGTGTCGTCCGCATTGCCAGACGGCAAAAATCCGCGCCAGGCTTCCGGCAAACTTTAATCGGCGGAGCAATAATATATTTAGGCGATGGTATAGCGGATGCGCAACAGGTAAACGGGACGTATCCGGGCATTCCAATGATTACAGTTTTAGGAAACGTGGATTCTGACAAAAAAGAGGAAGAATGGATCAAGTTTACTGAGATATGCGGCAATAGTTACATTTTGTACTTCATATGAAAAGAGGCATACACAAAATGCGTTATAAAAAAATGATTGGTGAAAAGATTTATTTGACAGCTTTGACTTTGGACGATGCAACGGCGATAACCGAATGGTACAACGATACGCAAATCACACAATTTCTTGCGATACATCGTGAAATTAAATCATTTGATACGGTAAAAAAAGATGTTGAAGCTTTTATAGAAACAGGTGGAGCGTTTGCGATATTTCACAAGAAAACGGATATCCTGATTGGTTACATTGTATTGGATGGAGAGACTCTTGAAATATTTATTGGAAAAATAGAATACTATTCGAAGGATATTTTTATAGAAGCCGTCAATTTTTTACTGGATTTCGGTTTCAACATAAAGAATTGCAATATCTTATATGTATGTGCCTATTCACATAATACTATGGCACTCTCTTTCTATGAGGCAGTCGGTTTTAAGAAAGCGCTTGTAGAGCGCGAAAGGCTGATATGCGGAAGAAACAAATATGATAAAATATTTTATGATATGTTGGCATCAGAATATTTTCAAAGGGAGAAAAATAATGCCGAATTATAAAAAACTTGTTGGAGAAAAAGTTTATCTTTCTCCTGTTACTACCGATGATTGGGAATTATATGCAAAGTGGCACAATGATGATGAGGTGGAATTTCTTTCCGGTGGCGGAAGAGACGAGGTTTCTCCGGCGGCAACTGACGCTACGAGCCTTGAAAACCGTGCGAAAAGCAAGCATGCTTTTACCATTGTTGAGAAAGAAACAAATACCGTTATAGGTAATTGTGGTTTTAATTTTGTGGATGAAGAAAATCGGTATGCAAAAATCGGAATCACAATCGGTGAAAAAAATTATTGGTCAAAGGGATACGGAAGGGACGCTTTACATTTGATGCTGCAGTTTGGATTTTGTATCAGAGGGTATAACAACATTTGTCTTAATGTCTACGAATACAACACACGCGCAATTGCCTGTTACGAAAAAGTCGGCTTCAAGCGACAGGGTGTTTGGCGTGAGACATTGATACGCGGTCAAAAACGGTATAACTGCATACATATGGATATCCTTGCATCAGAATACTTTGCGTAAGAAAATGGAAAGACAAATTAAATAGAGATGACATGAATGATATAGGGAAGGAGCTGCTATGCGCGAAATACAGGCAACGGCCATTGAACAAACCATAAGGGATTTATGTATTCGCGCGAATAAGGAACTGCCGGAGGCGCTCTGCGCCTGTATCCGCGATGCACAGCAAAGAGAGCAAGAGGCGTTGCCGCGTGAAATGATGCGGCAAATCGCGCGGAATATAGATGCCGCCAAGCAGATGGATTTGCCTGTTTGCCAGGATACGGGCATGGCCATTGTGTTTGCGGACCTTGGACAGGATGTGCATGTCGTCGGCGGCGGCTTCGAAAGGGCGGTGCAACGCGGCGTAGCGCGCGGTTATACAGAGGGTTTCCTGCGTTGCTCGATTGTGGCGGATCCGCTGCTGCGTGAAAACACAAAGGACAATACCCCGGCGGTGCTTCATTTGCGTCTGGTTGAAGGGGATAGGCTGCATCTCACCCTTGCGCCAAAAGGCTTTGGAAGTGAAAATATGAGCCAAATCCGTATGTTTACACCGTCTGCGGAAAAGGAAGATATTCTGCACTTTCTGGAGGAAGTTGTGATACAGGCCGGCGGAAACCCTTGCCCGCCGATTACGTTGGGCGTTGGAATCGGCGGAAACTTTGAGTCCTGTGCACTCCTTGCCAAACGTGCCCTGTGCCGTGATGCCGATATACAAAACGCGGACGCGTTTTATGCGCAGATGGAGCGGGAGGCTCTGGAGCGCGTGAATGCTTTGGGCATAGGCCCGCAGGGCTTCGGCGGAAAGACGACGGCGTTGTATGTGCACATTGAGCAAGTGCCCACTCACATCGCCGGGCTGCCTGTTGCGGTGAATGTGGGCTGCCATGTCACGCGGCACTGTACGGCTATTTTGTGAATCTTTGGTGAAAAATTCGTGATATTGATTGCCTTGCTTGTGGAAATGTGCTATAATTCAATTACAGGGAGGCAGAGCTAATTGCCAAGCTGTTAATATTGAGCCGGGTGAAAGCTCCTGATTTGCCCGGTAAGGAAAGTGTGGTAATCTGAATGAACATTGTTATCACCGGAAGAAAATGTACCCCCAGAGATTCGTTTAAGGAGCATGCGCAGCGCAAGCTGGCAAAGGTAGCCCGCCTGTTCGGTGACGATACGGAGGCCAAAATCACTGTAACGGTGGAAAAACATTACCAAATTGTTGAGGTGACAGTGCAAAAGCACGGCATCATCTTCCGCTCGGAGGAACGCGCGGAAAACATGAACGAGGCGCTGGATAATTGTGCGGATTCCTTAATCCGCCAGATTCGCAAAAACAAAACCAGGCTGGAAAAACGCATGCATTCCGGAGCATTTGGTACCTTTGCGCAGGATGAACCCGTAGCGGAGGAAAAAGATTACGAGATTGTACGCACCAAACGTGTGCTGCTCAAGCCGGAAAGCGTGGAAGAGGCTATCTTACAAATGAACATGCTGGGCCATCAGTTCTATATGTTCATCAACAGCGATACGGATAAAATTAATCTTGTTTACCGCAGAAAGGATGGCGGATACGGCGTTTTGGAGCCGGAGATTGATTGATATATTAGGAAAGTTGGAATAAATACACAGCATGATGATTAACTATGTAATTCCCTGCCTCCTCGGCGTTGAAGCCCTCATCGCCGAGGAGCTTCGCCTGCTAGAGGCGCAGGATGTTCGTGCGGAAAACGGGCGCGTTCTGTTCCGCGGTGAAGAGCAGCTGCTGGCGCGTGTCAATCTTTGCTCCCGCTTTGCGGAGCGCGTGCAGATTTTGGTGGGCAGCTTTGAGGCGCATAGCTTTGAGGAGCTGTTCCAAGGCACCAAGGCCTTGCCGTGGGAGCTTTGGCTGGCGGCGGACGACACGTTTCCCGTCAAGGGCTATTCCTTGGATAGCGATTTGTTCAGCGTGCGAGACTGTCAGGCCATCATCAAGAAAGCTGTTGTGGAGCGCATGAAGGCCAAGTATAAGCTGGAGTGGTTTGAAGAAACCGGCCCCCTGCATCAGATTCAGTTTTCGATTATGAAAAACACGGTCAGCCTGCTGCTGGATACTACTGGTGCGGGCTTACATAAGCGGGGCTATCGTTTGGATGCAAACGATGCCCCCATCAAAGAGACCCTGGCGGCGGCACTGTGCGCCGTTTCTCGCCTGCGCCCCTACCACACGTTGTATGACCCGCTTTGCGGCTCCGGCACTATTTTAATTGAGGGCGCAATGATGAGCCGCAATATAGCGCCCGGCTTAAATCGGAATTTTTCAGCGGAGCGCTGGGAACTGCTCACGCAGCAGGATTGGAAGCGTGAGCGTGAGCGGGCAAAGGATTTGGAGCAGGCAGCCCCGGATTTTACGGCCTTTGGCTCGGATTTGGATGCCGCTGCGCTGGAAAACGCCGCCGCAAACGCAAAACGCGCGGGCGTGGGAAATATGCTGCATTTTGAACAAAAAGATGTGCGCAATTTCCAAAGAAAAACAGAAAAGGGCACACTCATCTGCAACCCGCCCTACGGCGAGCGGCTGATGGATTTGAAACAGGCAGAGGATTTATACGCTGTCATGGGCAGGGTGTTTGAGCGGCAGCATGGCTGGTCTTACAGCATTATCAGCCCATCGAAAACCTTCGAGCAATCCTTTGGGCGAAGCGCGGATAAACGGCGCAAGCTGTATAACGGCATGATACAGTGCAATCTGTTCATGTATTTTAAATGAAAAGCAGGGGAGTGGAGCGGTTGAAGCATATTTTTGTCATCAATCCCGTTGCAGGTAAGGGAAAAGGGAAAGAGGCGTTCCGGGAACGGATTTTAGCCTGCTGCCAGCAGGATAATCTGGACTATGAAATCCATCTGACCACTGGCCCCTATGAGGCGATTGATTTCGTTCGCCGCAGGGCGCAGGAGCTGCCGGGGGAAACACTGCGCTTTTATGCCTGCGGGGGTGACGGCACCATTTATGAGGTCGTCAACGGCATGTGGGATGCCCCAAACGCGGAGTTCGCGGCGATTCCGCTTGGCTCCGGCAATGATTTTGTGCGTCTGTTCGGCGGCAGAGAACTGTTTCTGGATGTGGAAAAGGTCATCCGGGGAGAGTCTATTTTGCTGGATGCGATTCGCTGCGGCGATCAAATTGCCGTGAATCAATGCTCCATGGGCTTTGACGCGGAGGTCTGCACTCGGCAAGCCTACTATAAGCGTTTTCCGCTTGTGTCCGGCGAAATCTCATACATACTGGCCGTCTTGGAATGCTTTACCAAAAAGGTGGGGCATCAATTTCACATTGAAATTGACGGCAAACCGATAGATAACGGCACCTCGCTGCTATGCGTGTGTGGTAACTCCCGCTGGTATGGCGGCGGCTTTATGGCAGCCCCCCGTGCCATGCCGGATGACGGCATGCTGGACTTTGTGATGGTAACTAAAAACGGCAGCCGCTTCAAGCTGTTGCCCCTGTTTATGCAATTGCGTGAGGGGAAGCACTTGGATTTGCCCATCACCCGTTTTGTGCGCGGTAAAACCATGACGATACGCTGCGATGTCCCCTCCGCCGTGAATGTAGACGGCGAAACGAAATACGTACGTGAAGCCACCTTTGAAATTCTGGAGCAGGCCATCCGCTTTGTCCTGCCACAGGACTCTCCCTTTCCGCAGACACGCAGAGAGTGGGAGGAGCAGGAGCGTTTACTTCGTTAGCCCACCAACAAATTTTATCGGCGTTTTTACCGTCAGCCTAAGTTGACCCTTCTTGCTTTACGACAGTAACGCTACGTCATTTGCCTTGATTGACGGCAAAAATATCGAGGTTTCTGCTTGGAATTAGTATAAGCTTTATTTGACAGAATAGAAGGAAAACACATTGTCTCGCAAAATAACAAAGTCTTGAAACAAATATGTTTCAAGACTTTGTGGTGTTTGGTGGAGATAAGGAGGATCGAACTCCTGACCTCTTGAATGCCATTCAAGCGCTCTCCCAGCTGAGCTATACCCCCATGAAAACGCGGGACACTACGAAAGGTTTCAATGCTATCGTGCAGGCAGTATTTCGTGCTAGGCTATACTAGCATATCCAGTTGAAAAAATCAAGAGGCAAATGAGAAAAATACAAAAAAGACAGCTTGCACATTTCTGCGCAACATCGTATGATAGAGCAACGGGAAATACCGTAACGCAAAACTTGCCATTATGGGAGGAACGTAATGAATAAGGAAACCTTTTGGAGTATCATCGAAGAAGCGAAAAAGCGGGCGGAGGGAGCATGCTATGGCGCGATGGACCGCTTGTTGACGGAGGCTTTGTCGGCGTTGCCTGTGGAGGAGATTCTGTGTTGGCAGCAGATTTTTCAAGAGTATCAACGACTTTCTTATAAAGAAAAACTTTGGGCGGCGGCTTATGTAATCAATGGCGGCTGCAGTGATGACGGCTTTGATTATTTTCGCGCCTGGCTCACGGCGCAAGGGAAAGAGCTGTTCCTTGCCGCGCTTGCGCAGCCGGATTGCCTTGCGGACTGCGAACAGGCGAAGGAGGACGAAACAGAGTTTGAGGAGATGCTCTGCGTTGCATGCGATGCCTATTTTAAGGTGTGTGGCATGAAGGAACGCAATTATGAGGCATTTTATTCTGCGCTGGATCGGCATCCGCTGCCGGAACACGAACGGGCATCCATTGCGGCGGAAATCCGCTATGCTCCGGATATAGATGAAGAATGGGACGAGGACAGCGGACTTTCTGCGTTACTGCCGAAACTCTGCGCGAAGTTTGAATGGGTTGACGATGATGACGGGGCAGATTCTCCCGAACCGGATGCTTCCGCGAGCTTGGAGGAGAAAATTCGTTATTGGCATGAAAATGAAAGGCACGCCGACATCATTATAGCTTTGGAGGCGCTGCCGGAGCTGAATTATGACCAAATCGGCCAGTTGGCGCGTGCCTATAACAATATCGATAATTATGATAAGGCGATGGAGCTTTTGGATCGCGTCAGGGAGCAAGGGGAGGCCGACCCTCTCTGGCAGTATCGCAGGGGGTATGCCCTGTATTATCTCGACCGGGAGGAAGAAGGCGCGGCCTGTTTTGAAAAAGCGATAGAGTTGGGCGGGGAGGATGCGGATACGCGAGAGCTATTGGATATGTGTCAGGAAGAAATTGAGCGCAAACAGGGCACAGGAGAGGGGGCGCACTATGCCCCGGAAATGTATGAGGAAGCCGAGCTGGATGCGGTGGAGGCGCATATCCAAACACATTTTGGAAATTATGAAAACGTGTTTCATGAAATCGCGTCGCCGGATATCCATGTGGACATTGCTGTCATTAAACCGACACCGGAGCGGAATTATTATACGTTGGTGACGATGGGCATGGGTGCGCACCGCATGAATGTGCCGGAGGAGTTGCGGGAAAAAAAGTTGGATCGCGCGGAAATCCTTGTGACTCTGCCGCCGGATTGGGACATCAATAACGACGCGGAAGAATGGTATTGGCCTCTTCGCTGGCTGAAGAATTTGGCGCGTCTGCCTATTGAATATGACACCTGGCTGGGCTGGGGGCATACAGTGCCAAATGGCGAACCCTTTGCTGATAACACAAAACTGAGCGTTGCTCTGCTCAGCGGGGCATATGGCTTTGGGGAGGAAAGCGCCGTATGCGTCCTGCCGGATGGCGACGAGGTGAATTTCTACCAGTTTCTTCCACTTTACGATGAGGAATGCGAATATAAGGTCAACAACGGTATGTCCGCGCTGGAAGAGTATTTTCCGGATGACTTTTCTATGGTGGTGGATATTACCCGTAAGAATTATTTGATTGTGGAGGGCAGTAAGCCCTATGGCATCCCTGCCCATAAAATGAAGCCCCTGTATCAGGAGGATGGGCCGCAGGGCTGCCTTGCTACGGACCGCATCACGGTGGACGGCGAAAAGGTGGGCTATCTATACCGGGAGGAGCCGGACAATGGCGCGGACAGCGGCTGGCGCTTTTTGGCGGGGGACGAGTCGCAGGCTTATATGGATAACTCCGATTTTTCGGCGGTTTATGCCCTAAACACCATCTGCAACTACGACCCGGATATTATCCCGCTGTTGGATTCCCCCAGCGGCACGGCATATTACCGGGATCAATACGGTGTGTTTCGCGAGGAGAAAACAATTTAGGGATTTTTGCTTGTGCCGTGGCAGATTGCGCACGCCCCCTTGACTTGTACGCCGTCTAAGAGGTATACTTATCCAGTAATTTTGGGGAAAGGATTTAATAGAATATGATGAAATTGGTATTGATTCGGCATGGCGAGAGCGAGTGGAATAAGGAGAACCGTTTTACGGGATGGACAGATGTTCCACTGTCAGAGACCGGGCAGAAAGAAGCCATGGCCGCGGGCGATACGATGAAGCAGGAGGGCTATGATTTTGACGTGTGCTACACCTCCTATCTCAAGCGTGCAATTCGCACATTGAATTTAGCACTTGCGCAGCTTGACCGGGAGTTTTTGCCCGTAACCAAAACATGGAAGCTCAATGAGCGCCATTACGGCGCGCTGCAGGGCTTGAATAAGGCGGAGACCGCGCAGCAATACGGCGATGAGCAGGTGAAAATTTGGCGCCGTTCATTTGATATCCAGCCGCCCGCGCTGACGGAGGATGACGAGCGCAGCCCCAAAAAGAGCGTGCAGTATAAGGATGTTGACCCGGCGGAGCTGCCCTTGACAGAGAGCTTGAAGGATACCATTGCCCGCGTGGTTCCGTATTTTGAGAGCACCATCAAGCAGGATATGCTCGCAGGCAAGCGTGTGCTCATTGCGGCGCACGGCAATTCCCTGCGTGCACTGGTAAAGTATTTTGACAACGCAACGGATGAGGAGATTTTGGAGGTCAATATCCCGACGGGCATCCCGCTGGTCTATGAGTTTGACGATAATTTTAAGGTGCTGAATAAATATTACCTGGGCGATCAGGAGGCAATTAACAGCAAAATTAATGCGGTTGCCAAGCAGGGCAGCAAAAAATAACGTACAATATGATACGACCAGCCGAAAAACAGCTTTGTTTTTTGGCTGGTATTTTTGTTTTAGCCTTTTTTAGAAAACCAGACATGAAAAATGCCCCTGCTCCGCTTTGGGAACAGGGGCACAGTCTAGGAAGATTATACCCAACCGCGGGACTTCACAGCCTTGGCTACGCGGTCAATTGCAATGTAATACGCTGCTGTGCGCATATACAGTTGCTTCTCCTGCGCCAGCGCATACACGGCGCGGAAGGCCTTCACCATAGCGGTTTCCAGCTTGGAGAGGACTTCATCCTTCTCCCAGAAATAATTCATGTTGCACTGCACCTGCTCAAAATAGCTGCAGGTTACGCCGCCGGCGTTGCAGAGAAAGTCCGGAATCACCAGAATGCCGCGCTCGTGAATCAGCGGGTCACAGTCCGGCGTAGTGGGGCCGTTGGCCGCCTCGCAGATAATTTTAACCTGCTTGGAAATGCGCGGAAACACGCCGGGAGTAATCTGGTTTTCCAAAGCAGCCGGGATAAGGATATCTACATCCTGTGCAATCCAGTCCTCGCCGGGCAGAATCTCGTAGCCGAGAGCCTCTGCCTTTGTTTTATCGATGCTGCCAAAGGAATCCTTGATTGCCACAAGCTCCTCTATGTTACAGCCGCTTGCCTTTTTAAAGGTATAGGCGGTTTTGTCCTCTTGATTCCAACAGGAAACGCAGATGACCTTGCCGCCGAGCTCGGTATACAAGCGCGCCGCATATTCCGCAACGTTGCCGAAACCTTGAATACTGGCGCTGGTCTGCTCAACAGGCAGCGTTAAGCTATCCAGTAAATCGCGCAGAATATACACAACGCCGTAGCCGGTGGCCTCTGTGCGCCCAAGGGAGCCGCCCAGGCCGACTGGTTTGCCGGTAATCATGCCGGGGTTGTGGGAGCGCGCGAGGGTTTCATATTCATCCAGCATCCAAATCATATGCTGGCCGTTTGTCATTACGTCCGGCGCGGGAACATCCTGGTTCGGGCCGACTAAATTATACAGCTGGCGCATATAGCCGCGGCAGAGCCGTTCCTGCTCCCCTTGGGAGAGGTTGTGCGGGTCGCAAATCACGCCGCCCTTGCCGCCGCCGAGCGGGATATCCACAACGGCGCATTTCCAGGTCATCCACATGGAAAGCGCGCGCACGGTATCCGCTGTCTCATGCGGGTGAAAGCGGATGCCGCCCTTGGAGGGGCCGCGTGCGTCGTTATGTTGCATGCGAAAGCCTTGAAACACCTTTGTGCTGCCGTCGTCCATTTTTACCGGGATGCTGAAATGCAATTCACGCATGGGTGTGCGCAGCAGTTCCTTTGTGCCCGGGTCCAGGTTCAGCGCTTCGGCCGCGCTGTCAAACTGCGCCTGCGCGTTTTCGAACGGATTGTAGCTTGTTGCCATACTTTTTCTTCCCCATCTCCGGCGAATCAAAGTGTTTTTTCACGCCAACGGCTCGCCGGAACCGGCGCGTGTCTGCTTTTCTGCAGGAAACAAAACGGAAATATGCAAATCAGGAGGAAAAGCAAATTTTGCGTGTTACAGAAAAAACAGATGAAATCTTTCTTGCTATCTATTATACGCGCAAATAAACACATGTCAAATAGAAAATCAAGGCAGTTACGATTGATTTTTTATGCAACTTGAAACATTCAAACTTGCAAGAATTAAATTTTGAAGAGATTCTCTTGTAACTCCGGGAATGAAGGAGTATACTGATTTTGGCATTGCTCTGCCGATTAAACCTTGCGTAATCAGGGGTGGGGATTTTCATTGCCAGGCAAGGAAAAAAACGCAGCAATCCTTTCGGATTGCGAGTATTTTCAATGAACCGAAGGTACTATACGCAGCATGGCAGTGAAAAGGCCGCCCATGATGCGCAAGGTTTAATCGGCAGAGCAATAACAAAAAACGGAAAGGGGTATGGATGAAATGGAGCTTCCGAAAATCTTGGCAAAAAGAACGTTAACCGCAGGCTTAAAGCAAAATGCGAAACGCATCAGCAAAGCAGTGGCGCAAAAACAGGGGGTATCGCCGGATTTGCCAAAGGGAACATACGATGTGCTCAAGGGCGCGCCCGCCGACTATTTTACGGTTGGCTTTGGCAGGGCAAAAATGATTCCGCCCGATGTTCACAAAAAGAGGTACTATATGGCGGGTTATGGCCCCTATAAGCCGGTGACCGATGTGCTGGACCCGCCCTATGCGCATGCGGTTTGGCTGGACGACAACTCCGGGCGCGGCGGCATTTTGATGGTCAGCCTGGATTGCGTAGGTATGCTGTTTGAGGATGTGCTCGCGATTCGCCATTCCATGCAGGGCTTTGTGCGCATGACAGGCTGCCGCAGCATTGATATCTGCGCAACGCATAGCCACGCCGGTATTGACACCATGGGCATGTGGGGCCCGCTGCCCATCAGCGGCAAGGATAAGGAATATATGAAAATCGTGTTTGCCGCCGTAAAGGTTGCAAGCGAATTCGCCTACCGCGAGCGCAAGGAGGGCGATTTGTTCCACGGGCAAATTGAGGTTGAGGATATGCAGCGCGACCCGCGCCTGCCACAGGTGTATTCCAAAACCATGACACGCCTGCGCTTTGTCCCGCGGGACGGCAGCCGTGAAACCTACATCATCAACTTTGCCGGGCACGCGGAGCTGCTTGGCTCCCGCAATACCTTGCTCAGTGCGGATTGGCCCTGCTATTTCCGCAACCATATTCGGGAGAATACCGGCGCGCAGACAATTTTTTTCCAAGGCGCGATCGGCGGCATGATTTCCATGCTGGGGCAGGACCCCGACCCGGTGAAATCCGTGCAGTGTATCGGCGAAAAGATGGGTGCGTTTGCGCTGGCCATTCAGAATGAGCGTAAGCTCACGCCGGTTATCAACCAACTGCGGCAGCAGATTTATATGCCTTGCTCCAACCTCCTGTTCATTACCTTTGGCAAAACAGGTGTGTTTCAAACCAGCACGCACTCCCGCCCGGATCCGTTTTACAACATAGCCCTAAAAACGGAATTGAATTATTTGGAAATCGGGGATGTGAAGAGCCTGTTGGTGCCGGGTGAATTGTTCCCGGAACTGATGATGGGCGGCTATTTAACGAAGGAAAGCTCCGGCACAGGAAAAGGGGAGGAGGCGAACCCCCTGCCGCTGCGAGAGATTGCACAGGACGACAATCTGCTTGTGTTCGGCCTTGCCAACGCGGAGCTGGGCTATTTTGTTCCGCCGAACGATTTTCTCTTGGATCCGGATGCGCCCTGCGTGATTCCGCTGCCGAAGGATCGCCTTGGCCGCAAACATTATGAAGAAACGAATTCCACGGGAATTTTGGCGGCAACGGTGATTGCGGACACCTTCAGCGAAATGATGCAAACAGTGCAGGCGGCTGAACGGTAACAATTTACGGTTGATAGTACTCCTGCACTTAATAGTAGCAAACGGTAAAGCCGGCGGAGTGTATGCCGGCTTTACCGTTTGTCTTTTGTATCCAGCGGAGCAATATTATGACCCCGTCGATTTGTATCGCCTCAACCCAAAGCGAAAGAATCCGTAGCTGGGAAGCAGGAACAGCAGGCTCAGCACAGGCGTTAGCATATATAGCACGCTATGTTTTCGTTCCAGCAAGTAAAGAAGCGGATAATATTGGAACAGCGCCAACGGTATGATGTAAGTGAGGAATTTTAAAATGCCTTGGCCGTAAATGGAAAAGGGATAGCGGCCGAACTCACGCCCGCCATGTGTCAGGATGTTCATAAACTCCAGACCCTCGGTAGTGAAAAAGGCAAAGGATGCATAGACGATGTACAGGCCAAAAAAGACAGCCGCGCCGCAAAAAATCATCAATAACAGTGTTAGTATCTTGTCGGGTGTCCAAGTGATGCCGCTGGTTGGGATTGCATAACATAATACAGCCACAGCTTGTATGAATATCCCCAGCCGCAAAAACTCCATGTGTGAGGCCAGAACCTGAAAAATAATTCCACGCGGCCGAACAAGTGCACGGTCAAATTCGCCGTTGCCCAGCAGACGCGGGAAAATATCAAAGCCGCGTGCAAACACCTCCGCCATGGAAAAGGCCATCGTCACAACCGAGGTGCATAGCAAGGTCTGGCTGCGCGTAAATCCATCGACTTCATGAAAGCGCGTAAACATGAATAATACGCCGGCAACGGTTGCGAAGGACAGGAGGATTCGCCCCAAGAAGTTAAAAAAGAAAGTCGCCTTATATTGCATCTGACTTTTGAGGTGTACGGCAAAATACTTTAAGTATAATTTCAAAATTCAACCTCCTTGCGCTATCACTCTCTTCAACGAGCGTTTCATCAGCCATTTACCGAAAGCAAGCATTGCCGCAGCCCAAAACAGTTGCAAGCCAATTCCCCGGATTGCGTCCATTCCTGCGATATCGCCGCTGTAAATACGAAGCGGCATATTTTGCATGGCGGCGAACGGTAATAACGCAGCTACTTTCTGAAAGGATTCCGGGAAAAATGGTATCGGGACATATCCTCCGCCGAGGAAGTCCGCGAGTATGACAAAAATCACATTATACCGGCTCATGGTATAGAAAGTGGAAATAGAATCAATCAGGTGATAGGCGGTAACCGTAAACATCGCAAGCGGCGCCGAGAGCAGAAACATCGAAAACTGAAAGATATCCGGGGGCAGTGTCATCCGGAACGCAGGGGGTAACGCGAAGGCAACAATCAATACCGGAGCACAGCGCAGCATCGCCCTTGCAATTCTGTCTGCAACGGCCTCAAAAAACCAGCGGTTGTAAATATCCATCGGTCGCGCCAAATCGTAAGCTATGTTACCGCTGACGATGGTGTCAACAGCATTTCCGCCGGCGCCCCAAGGCATAAACAGAGCCAAAAACGCCTGCTGTATCCATATGTAAGATACCAGATGAGAAAACTCCATAGGAAACGCCGCAGGGTCTGCGCGGTAAAACGCTGAAAAAGCAAGCAGCTCCATAAAACCCCAGGCAAACTGCGTAGTAAGCCCCGCCAGGGCCGCCGCACGGTATTGCAGGCCATTGATCAAGCGTATTCGGAACAATGAAACGTATTGTTTCATATCTCGTACTCCTTGTAAAGGGCCGCCACCATCTCTTCCGCGCTGATGCCGGATACAGAGACATCCAGAAGCTCTGTTTGCGCCGCAAGGCGGGCAACCGCGTCGGAGACGGGGAGGATCGATGGATCAAGCGTAAGAATGAGCCGTCCCTCTTTCGCTTCCGCAAGCGTCATCCCTTCGCTCATAGCAGGGATGGTTCCGCTGTATTCCACAACAAGCGTTTTACGCTCCGATGAGCGTTTTTTCAGTTCGGCGAGGCTGCCGTCCAGCAGTATCCTTCCTTTGCCGATCAGCAGGATGCGCTCGGTCAGAGCCTCGATGTCCTGCATGTCGTGGGTCGTTAAAATGACCGTTGTGCCGTGCTGTGCATTCAGCTTTTTGATGAACTGGCGTACAGCGATTTTGGAAACTGCATCCAGGCCGATGGTCGGCTCGTCTAAAAACAGCGTTTTTGGGTTATGTAATAAGGAAGCCGCGATTTCACAGCGCATACGCTGGCCAAGGCTCAAACTTCGGGCAGGTGTTTTCATCAACTCGCCTAAATCAAGAAGGGAAGATAGTTCCTCCAAATTGCTCTGATACAGTTTTTCGTCCACCTTGTAAATATCGCGTATCAACTCGAAGCTGTCGATAACAGGAACGTCCCACCAAAGCTGGCTGCGCTGGCCAAAAACAACGCCGATATCGCGGACATGGGCAACGCGTTCCTTCCAGGGAGTGCGCCCGTCAATTGTGCATACGCCGCTATCGGGTGTCAAGATGCCGCACATGAGTTTGATTGTTGTGCTTTTTCCCGCGCCGTTCGGCCCGATATAGCCCACCATTTCACCGTCATGGATGGTAAAATTGATGTCCTGCAGAGCCTGTATCGTTTCATGTTCCCGGGAAAACAGGGCTTTAACAGCGCTCCCAAATCCGGCCTTCCGTTTTGCGATACGGTAGGTCTTGTTGATATTTTGCAGTGTTATCATGTTTTTTCTCCTATATTAATACTAATTCCAAGCAGAAACCTCGATATCTTTGCGGTCTTTTTCGCGTTGTGCTTTGTTGTCCTCCTTGCCGGGCGAAAGCCCGGCCGCGTCGTCCGCCGCGCACAACGCAAAAAATCCACGCAAATCTATTCGAGTTTTCTACTTGGAATTAGTATAAAGCTACCTGCTCCTCGAATTCGTGCGCCAGTATATCCATGAAAATTTTGTCGATGTATGTTCCGTTTTTATATATCCCTTCACGCCGTCGGCCCACATCTTGAAACCCCAGCTTTTTGTAGCAGGAGATACCGGCGTGATTATCCGCATGAACGGAAAGCATAACATTATAAAGATTCAAGCTCCGGAATCCATATTCGAGGATCAAGCGGATTGCTTCGGTGCCGTAGCCCTTGTTCCGGTGCAGCTCATCGCCGATGCAAATGCCCAGAAACGCATTTCGGTTGATAGGGTCGACATCATGTAGGCTAATGTGGCCAATCAATTCATCCCCGTCAAGCAGAACAATGGCAAAGCGATACCCTTTCAATTCCTCGAGCGTCTGTTTTGCGCTCGCCAGCGAGACAAGGTTGTGATACCCGCCATAGTAATCTGCGACGGTTCTATCATTCATCCATTCAGCCCATTTGGTGTAAATCTCTCTATCGTCAACGCTGAACGGTGAGAGATATACGCGCTCGCCGACAATTTTACGAAAATAAGACATGATGAAACCTCCTCGTATAATCATGAATTCGCAACGGAAGGTCATTATACAGCAAAAGGTTCCATGTGCAAAACATAGCATTCGGGAGTGGCATGCTTTCTCAGCGGGAAAAGTAGGAGTAAGCTCGCTCATCCTTTGTTTTTCATAAAAATGCTTGACAGTTTGCCGTTTGCATGCTAAGGTATAGATACAATTGCTGTGAAACATCAAGGGGCTTTCTTTCTTAGTATCTATTTCTACTTAAGAAATATTTATATTAATTTATAATAGATTATTATTTTGAAGAAAAACGAGGTAACCAAAGGGAATGATTCGCTAAATCCGACTGATTAACAGCAAACCGGCGGGTGTGTTTTGCCTGCCTGTGTCGGATTGGTGCGCTCTTTGGTCTCACTGTGCGGTTTTGCCGTATAGTCTTGCCTGTATATGCCCTCCGACACGTCAAACTGTCTGGAGGGATTTTTTTGTTATTATTGGAAGCGTATGATTTGGAATGTTGTTATGCAGACCGTCTGATTTTTCAGATTCCGCAGCTGCATATTTATCAAGGGGACCGCATCGGCATCGTTGGCTTAAACGGCGCAGGGAAGACGACGCTGCTCAATGTGCTCAGCGGCACGACGCAGCCGGACGCGGGGGTCTGCAAACGCGGCGCACAGCTTGCCTATATCCGTCAATTTTCTTCGCCGTCTGCGCGCGAGCAGCCCCGGGGCAGGTTGGTGCAGGAGTTTTCTCTGCAGGGCAAGCTGGAGCGGGAGGAGCGCAGCGGCGGGGAGGAGACCCGCCTGCGCATCGCCAACGCCCTGGGCGAAGAGCGGGTGTTGCTGTTTGCCGATGAGCCGACCGCCAATCTCGATGCGGCAGGAATCGCCTTGCTGACCGAAAAGTTGATGCAGGCGGAAACGCTGGTGCTCGTGAGCCATGACAGGAGCCTGCTGGATGCGCTGTGCACCCGGATATGGGAGCTGAAGGATGGCGCCCTGCGGGAATATGAGGGTAATTACAGCGATTATCTGCTGCTCTCGGAGCGAGAAAAGGCGACGGCTCAGGCGGAATATGACAGCTACGCGGCGCAGCGCAGCCGCCTGCAGCGCTCTGCTTCCGGCGCAAAGGAGCGTGCACGGGGCGTGCGGAAAGCGCCCAAGCGCATGGGGAACTCCGAGGCGCGGCTGCATAAACGGGAGGCCACGGAAACGCAGGAAAAGCTGAACGCCGCGGCGAAGTCCCTGCAGACCAGGCTGGAAAAGCTGGAGGTAAAAGAAAAGCCGCGCGAGGAGGCCGTGATACGGCTGGATTTTGCCTTGACTGACCCGCCCCAGAACAAGATTCTACTCTCCTGCAAGCAGTTGAGCTTTGGCTATGGAGATGAGTTGCTGTTTGAAAAGGCCTCTTTTTCCGTTGAGAACGGGAGCAAAACGGCCTTGTTCGGTGCGAACGGTGCGGGCAAAACAACGCTGTTGAACCTGATAGCGAACGGCCACCTGGATATTTATCAAGTGCCCAAGCTGAAAATCGGTTATTTTCGGCAGGACTTGAAGATGATAGACGGTGAAAAAACCGTGCTGGATAACGTGCTGCGCGGCAGCGTCCAGTCCGTTCAGGCCGCGCGGGCTGTGCTTGCACGGCTGTTATTCCGTGCGGATGAGGTGCAAAAGCGGGCAGCTGTGCTCAGCGGCGGGGAGAAAATCAAGCTCTGCCTGGCTATGCTGCTCACGAGTGAAGCCAATATGCTGATTCTGGACGAGCCGACGAATTATCTGGACATTCACTCCCTGGAGGCGGTGCAGGCACTGCTGTGCGACTATGCGGGCACGATTCTGTTTGTTTCCCATGACCGCAGCGTGACGCAGGCGGTGGCGGATCATCTGCTGTTTGTGGAAGATAAAACGCTGCGCTCCTTTACGGGCAAACTCTGCGCCTATGAAGCGCAGCGTGTAAAACCAAAGGCACCGCCGCAGGCTACGCAAAAGCTGGTGCTGCAAATGCAGATGGAGAAAATTCTAGCGGATATCACTGCGGGCAGGGGGGAGCTTGAGGTGCTGGAAGCGCAGTATCAAGCGCTGGCGGCGCAGCTTAACCCGATAGAAGAAAAATAGTCGAAAATTTTCAGAAAAGGGAGAAATAGGTCGATTTTTATGTATTGCCTAAATACAATATTTTGTTTATACTAAAATGGAGAGAACCTTATTTTGGCATAAGGGGATGAAGATCAACCGATGAAGAGTGTATTGCTGGCGGATGATAATCGCAATTGGCTGGATGTGCTGGAAATCGGAATCAACCGGGATGAGTCATTTCATGTTGTTGCCAAAACCTATGACGGCAGGGAGACTATTGCCAAAATTGAGGTGCTTCGGCCGGATATTCTTGTGCTGGATATTATCATGCCGGAGTATGACGGTGTGTATATCGTAAATCATATCCGCCAGACTATGCCGGATTACCACCCGGCAATCTATATTCTTTCCGGAATCGGTACGGATACAGTGATTAAAATCTTGAACGATTTACATGTAGACTATTACAGCATGAAACCGGTATCCATTGAAATTGTGCTGGATGCGCTGAAAAAGATTGGCCGCTGCCAACAGCTTGACGGGATGATATCCGCGGGGCTCTCCGGCACAAAGGATCCGTATCGCCTGGTCAGCGAGTTGGTGCATGCCCTAGGGATGCCGCTGCATCTGATTTCCACAAAATGTGTGATTGAGAGCCTGGTTGTTTATTTGGGGAAGCCGGGTCGAACCTTCATGCTCACGAAAGAACTGTATCCGGAAATCGCAACGGTGCTCAGTATCTCAAAATCATCGGTAGAAAAAAATATCCGAGCTGCCATAGCGCAGATGCAAAAAAAGCATACAGAAACATATGCACGTATTTTTTTGTATGCAGGTAGCTCACAGCGGGAGGCCTGCAAGCTTACAAACGGTGAATTTTTATCGCTAGCTACGGAATATTTAAAAAGAGCAACATATTCTGAAACCGGGTACGGCAAAGCATCCGGTGAACAGTATACCAATCCCAAATAAAAAAAGATGACGAAACTCGAATCGACAACCGCATACAGAAAACGATTGCCGATTCTCGTACTTCTATCTGTTTAATCGGGATTGGCATAAGAAAATTGGTGATACTATTTGGTTGAAGAATTCAGCTATTCCAGAGAGATGGAGCTGATTTTGCAAGTTTTAACTGTTATATCCGCATATTTCTTTATGTATTTGGTCGTGAACCTAATTTTGGAGCTCTATGGTGAAACGATAAAACGCAAGGGGAAACATTTGTTGATTGCTGTTTTAACGTTATACTACTCTGCGACGGTTTTTGGATATTCTGCCGCGACCGGTCGCACCGAAATCTCGGATTTAGCGTTAGTAATTTTAACCCTGCCAAGCCCGCTTCTCATCCTAATTGCTTACTTGATTGGCAGAAAGCTGCTAAAAATATCGCTGTTCAAGTCCGTTGGCGTTGTGCGATTATCGCTCTATTACGCGATGGGGATTGACAGCTTTAACTTCCTCTTGCGAAAAATGATTTTTGTAAAGGGGGATCCTTATAATTATTTGGCAGACGCTCTTGGGCTTTTGCTGTTTGCGTTGATTCATTTGGCTGTGAATCATATTATACGATATCTGATACGCAAAAGTAAAATAATAAGCAGCTTTCCGGATCAAATTGCCATGCAAAGGCCTATGAAGGAGCTGGCGAACAGCTTCCTTGTTGTTAGTGCGGTGTTTTTATGTACGATTTTGTTCCTTGTATATCCAAAATATAACATTACAGGCAATATAGCTGCAATTGGGTTTTGCGTGATTTGCATTTTTATTGATTACAACATCAGCTTCTATCGTTCCGCAACGGCGGCGTTGGAAAACAAAAATATTTACATCCAAAGTTTAGGCGATTCTGTTAATAAACTGCGGCAGGCGCAAAGTGAATATGACGGTATTCTTTCTTCCTATGGAGAGCTGTTGGAGCAGGGCGACTTAACAGAGCTGACAACCTATCATGAAAACCTGGTTGGCAAAACGGCGCTGACCGGGGTGGCACTTCATCTGATGCAAAAAATGCAGCAGAATCCAACCTTGGTTTCGCTGCTGCTGCAGAAAATGGACTATGCCGAAAAAATGGGAACACTCATGAAAATTCAAGAGCCCTGCAATATTGGTGAGCTCTATATCAGTGACATGGATTTAAGCCGTGTGATTGGAAATTTGTTGGATAACGCGATTGAAGCGGCGGCCTCTTCTGATAAGAAATATGTGGACTTGGCCATTGAAAATAAGGGGGAGTATGGAAAGCTGGTTATCATCTCGAACAGTACACAGTGTGATGTGGATATCAGCTATGTGCAGAAATCCGGCGTGTCCTTCAAACAAGGGCATTGCGGACTAGGCTTTATCCAAATTCGCAATGCCCTGCGAAAATATGGGAACTGCTCCATTCGTTATGCCTACTGTGATTATGTTTTTACAGCATATCTGGAGCTCGGTCCATCACCCGCCAGGGTGTAGTTTGCGTTGGGGAGGGGGGCGTTCATGTTTGAATCAGCGTTTGCGTATTCCCGCGAAATGCAGGTCATTTTGTTTGTTGTGTCAATTTTAAACGCTATTATTAGCTATCATTGTGTAATGAACCTTATCGTAGAGATGTATGGGCAAGCAATTAACGCCAAGCAACGTGCTCTGTTTATCTTGTTTTCCGGCCTGTTCCTAAACCAGGTGGCAACCTATTTAATTTATTTTGCAAATGGGATGGCGAATTTCACGCCTGAGATTTATGCGTTTGTAACAACGCCAAACCCGTTGTACTCCCTGCTATTTTATAACGTTGGCTTCAGGATTATTGGTTTTTCTAAATACCGTTCCATTCATCTTGCGCGCTTGGTGTATTTTTACATCCTGCTTGCTTACCTGTTAAACCAGGCTGTTACTGTTCGTTTTTTTGCGCAGTCAGGGTCAAAGTATAATTATATGCTTGATGCGGCATCCATCCTTGTCTGCCTGGTGATTAATTTGCTGCTCTACTTCTTCATACGCCTACCGGTGAAACATTGGCATCTCATGATTCGTTATACAGATAGCTTGCCGGTAAAGAGCCTTCCGCTTGAACTGACCAAGAACCTCTTGCTGTATACATTAGCGTATCTTGGCATTGTTGGCCTCACCATCGCAAACGATCTTGCGGGTTATACCTATATTCAAGCGTTTGTGCTATTGCTGCTTGTATCGCTGTTGATTATTTTGCTGCGTTTTAAGCAAATTCTGCAGAGCGCATTACAAAATCGAGCAATTTATTTGCGCATTTTGACAAACGCCATGGAGGATTTTGCAGGGCTGCGCCATGATTTCAATAATATTTTACAAACCTATGGCGGCTACCTCTCAATCGGGGAATTGGAAAAACTGAAGGGCTATCATAAGAGCCTGTGCAGCACCACGAAATTTGTTGAAGATAAATTGGATATTAGCCGTTGGAACGCGCAAAACCCCGGATTAACGGCAACGCTGCTGCGCAAAGAGGAGGCGGCGGCGCAAAAGCAGGTTCATTATATCATCAATGTTTTGTGTGATATCCGGCATTTATTTGTGGAAGGCAGCAGCCTGTGTTTTGCGGTTTCCGAGATATTAAATGCCGCCATCGAAAGTGCCGGGCAGTCAGAGGCCAGGCGTGTTTCCTTTTCGATTGAGGAGAAGAAGGATGCCAGTAAGCTGATTGTTGTTACGGCGAGCACACAAACAGACGCCCTGGGAGCGACCCAAAGGGCGAAACAAAAAGATGATATTGTGGATGAGCTGTTCGATAGTTTTAGGCAACATCTGGAGAGCCATCGGAACGTGTTCTACCACATATCCAATTATTCCGGCGAGCTTTCTGTTTACATTGAAATATATCCCAAAACGATCTAATAAAGCCAGAGGGTGCAGGAGGCTTCCCCGTGGTTTAGGAAGACTTCCATGGTGCCGGTATCCCGCAGGACAGAGATTTCGTGGATTTCCCCCTCAAACGGCAGATGAAAGGGGTTCCCCGGTAGATTGATGAAAAGTCCGCCGTCCGTTATGCAAACAAGGTCGTCTTGCATAGTGAGCAAGGGGGCAGCCTGTGGAACCGGGTAATTCAGAACCTTGTTATCGCCCAAAGTCAGCACGCGTGGAACGGTGAGCGCGCCGGCATAACCGACGTTTTCGTCCGCTTGTCGGCTCCAGTCATACATCCAGCCTATCATGATGCGTTGCCCTTCCGGCCCCGCGAAGGTTTGCGGCGCATAAAACTGTGGCCCCGCCTCCGCCGTACTTTCAAAGAGCGGGTAAAAGCGGTTATCTCGAAAATCGCCGACGATAAACTGCGTGGAATGGGTTTTTAGCCCCATTTTTGAAAACATCAGCACATAATGCTCACCGAGCGGGAAAAAGTCCGGGCATTCCAGGACTGCGCCGTATTGGGAGCCCTCCAGCAGCACGCCGGCGTAACCCCAGTGCAGCAAATCCTCCGATTCATAGAGCAGAACCTTGCCAACGCCATCCTTGCCGGAACCGCAGACCATGCAGTAGCGCTCCTCGATTTTTGTCACCTTCGGGTCGCGAAAATCGGCGCTTCCATCCGGCGGATAGTGTGCGATGACAGGGTTCTGCTCATATTTTTCAAAATGAATCCCATCCCGGCTCATGGCAATGGACTGCGTTTGCCCCATTTCGTGGGAAACAGAAGTGTAAAACAGATACAGCACTCCGTCCTGTTCCACCGCGCTGCCGGAGTAACAGCCGCCGCTGTTTTCATAGGGTTGATCCGGATACAGCGCAATCGGCAGCTCCTCCCAGTGAATCAAGTCTTCGCTCACCGCGTGCCCCCAGTGCATCTGCCCCCAGCGTGGAGCAAAGGGGTAGTGCTGGAAAAAGGCATGGTACTTTCCTTGGAAATAAATCAGGCCGTTCGGGTCGTTCATCCAGCCTGTTTGGGGTTCAAAATGGTAACGCAACCGTTCTTGCATGGGCAACCTCCTGTGTTTTTTACTTTTAAGTGCCGGAATAATACGGTCATAGTATACAGGCTCTAAAATGAAAAAACAATCT
>JAVBPP010000094.1:0-19724 GCA_031549535.1 Oscillospiraceae bacterium | reverse complement strand
GATTTATTTAAAGAGTATACAGATTGGTATTTTTTCAGTATTTACCAGGGCGAGAAGGTAACAGGATTTGTTGAAAAATTAAAAGTGCTGAAGATTTATAATGCAGAAATTTACAAGTCTGATTTTTCTGCAAATTTAATGATTATACTGACACTCAGCGTTATTTTTTCCTGTTTTTGGATTGCGTGTTTCCGCCGTGCGCGTAAAGAGGAAACGCAGGCAAACAAGTTTTCGGCATGGGTGTATTTGCTTACAGCCGGCTTTCCGCTTTTCTTGCTTCCGGTGTTGGTGGCTTCGCCGGATGATATACGGTTTTTTGCGCATTTCGCGCTGATGATGCTAACGGTGTTGCTATTCTTCCTATATCGGCGGGATGAGTTTGTGTTGGGAAGCATGCGTTCTACGGTGCATTTGCTTCGGGAGAAACCATATTTGCTTCTCTTGACGGTTCCGTTCCTGTATGCGGGTGTCCTTCTGGGGGGTCAGTTTGTATGAAAAATTTTTGTATTCGGTATTTGGTGTTTCTTGTTTCTTGTTCTTTTTTGCTGATACGTTTGGTAGTCAGTATCTGGTCCTTCCCGTCGCTGTATGGGTTTTTGACCGCGTCGCTGAGCGTTATATCCGCGGTTTTGCTCTCCCTATGCTTGCAAAGGGTCTATAACGTGGTTCGTGATTCAGAAAAAACAGCGGCGTGGAATATTATTGTATTGCTGTTGTTGGGCATTTTCCTGTTTTATAACGCAACTTACACAGGGGTAATCTATGCCAATCACGAGGCGGTTACGATGTTTTTTTTGCTGGCGGTGGCGTTGGTCGTTTTTTACAGGCAGAGTTGGCTTGCCCTCCTGTTCTGTGCGTTTGCGATTGCTATCAGCGCAGATTTTGCCACAAAATACCTCCCATGGGTCGCTTTTTTGGCATGGTTTTGTGCGCGGAATCCCGGGGGAAACGAGAAAGCGGCAAAGCAGGAGAAAAACGTGCGGTGGAAGCATAGCGTGCCGGCGCTGCTCATGCTCATAGCGGTCATTGTGGTTGGTCTTTTGCAGATGGTGATACCCAAAGCAATCGATCCGTTGACGCTGAACGGCCTGACTCACTTGGCACTGACGATATTGATTCTGAGCCCATTTATGCTGATACCATATTATGTTGGGATACGGGCGCTGCGCAATTATAAAAACAAACAAGAGAAAAAAACACAGCTTGTTCTGCTGCTAACGCCGCTTCTTATTGTTATATTTACTTATTTTACAAGCTCGGATTCCATATACGGTGTAATTCCAGCCGCGATTGTAGCCATGATGATGTCCCTGGCCGTGTTACTGCTCCAGCTGTTTTATGCGGACGGCGCAAAGATAGAGGCCGTGCGTAAGTCTCAGTGGCTAATTTTTGGGGTAGTGCTATTCGGATTTTCTTATATTGCATTTTTTGTCAATTTTTTGGAACCGAGTCTGCGTTTTATTCACTATTTGCGTTAAGACCAAGCGTTTCTCTGGGTGATAAATGGAGGATGTTAGTAAAAGTTCATAAAAAAGTCAGAGAATCATCTGAAAAATTAAGAAACGTATTGACATTTCAAGAGTGGTTGTTGTATATTAGTAATACGAGTGGGGGTGTCTTTGGCAGCAAAGGCATTACGTAGCTCAACTACAAATTGTTCTTATAAAATTTTATTTTTAGGAGAGGAGTGTGCTTATCGTTTTTAGCGTTTGCAAAGGCGATATCATAAAGGCTACAACATTGTTTCGGCGCTTGCAACATAGTGACGGAGCAATGAAATTGAAAGGAGAAAATTTATGCATCAGCTGAAAAAACCTGTAAGCGTATTGCTTGCTTTGCTCTTTGTTCTTTCTGCTGTTACGGTTGCTTTCACAGCGCTTGCGGCGCCGGATTATACCGGGCTTGCAACGGCATTGAAAAAACCGGGCGTGAAGAACGGCGCAACAGGTAAAGATGTGAACGACAAGGATTATACCATTGCGTATACCGTTGGCGGGAACAGTGTTAAGGTCAATGACCCAACGGGTAATATCTGGAAAGCGGCGGAAATTTATTTTAATGCCGCGAAAGACCTTCTCCAGATTGAAAACAGAACGGATGGTGCGATAGTCAGCGCGAACG
This sequence comes from Oscillospiraceae bacterium, assembly GCA_031549535.1. Classification (GTDB taxonomy): domain Bacteria; phylum Bacillota; class Clostridia; order Oscillospirales; family Acutalibacteraceae; genus JAVBPP01. Next base: position 17,603 of record JAVBPP010000094.1, on the reverse strand, counting down.
ACCCTTTCTATCGCAGAACCGCGCGGAATATCGGCACCGCGATTTACAACACTCTTAACACATCCACGTATTTCACAACCAATCCGTCCGCAGCTGACATCAATCTTTCGGATATGATGGCAAACTGGTTCAGCGGCAACCCGGATATTTATAATACCGGTACGGATAAGGACGGAACGAACGACACCAAAGGTGCACAAACCTCTACCTTCGCGGTCACCCGTGATAACTTGGAAGCTGTTTTGATTGCGGAATGTGCAACACTAAACGACATTCCGATTGAACTTGCAAAGACACAGAGTTATACCTATTTGCATACGGAAAAAACAGCGACATGGAAGACGGGCAGCGGCACAAACGCAAAGAATTACACCAAGTATTATCACATGATTGCGGCTGCGACTGACATGAAATCCACAACAACAGAGTGGTATAACAATGACAGCGATAAGAAACCCGCAATGTATAAGGCCAATCTGACCCTGTATAAAAACTTCTTTACAGATGCGGTTACTGGAGCAACGGCGGTATCCCTGTTCCAGATGGGTAGCGCGGGCGTAAAGGCCTTGTTGACAGAGGCGAAGAACATTTACGACCCGGTTAAGGATTATGCGCCGGCGTTGTTTACGCATTTCGGACTGAAGGAGTTTAGCGTTGTAAAGGGCTATATCGATAGGTTGGAGGCTGTTTTGGAGGCCTTTGCCTATGCGGACTATGTGGCGTATTTTAGAAGCGCGAAAAACACCTATACCTTCACGGATATGGAATATGCCGATTTGTTTGAGCTGCGGACTGAATCCACTGCACAGTATAATCTGCTTGAGCCCGCCTATGCAAAGGGCGGCGTCAGAAGTGTTTTGGAAGAAGTTTTCGGCATCAAATTTGCGCAAATTGATTTGTGGCGCACAGAGCTGCAGGTTGAAATTGAAGTCAGAGAGCTGACCGTGCTCAAAGAATACTTTGACGCCAACATGTATCCGGATGTGACCCAAAATCCGCCTACAGACGATGACTTGCTGGATAACCTGGCTGAGTATGCAACCCGTTATGAGCAGGCCACCGGCAGAAACGCTCTGAATCAGCCCAACTATTCAACAGCGGCGCTGAACCGCGTGTTCCCCACCGGAACAGATTATGTAGGGCTTTATATCACCGCCGTTGAAGAAGAACTGGTTCTCAGAGGCTTGGATTTGGCAGCGATTAGGCTGTTCAAATTCTTCAACCCGGGCCGCTTGGCGCAGGATGTTACCATCATGTCCAGAGAACTGTTGGTTGCGGAATACAATCTCTGCAAAACAAAGTATGTGGACTTCCAGAATTTGGATCCTGTGAACCGCACCCGCGTGTTCCGTCAGTATGAAGCGAAGGTTCCGCTTTATATCGACAGCCTGCTGAAAGAAATGGCCAAGAGACTGAATGCCAGCCTGGCTCAGGCCTTTGGCGATTATGACAAATACGGCAATAAGGTAACAATCGCAAACTATCAGACAGTTAACAAGTATTTGGATAAAGCCAATTCCGATACAAATGAGTATCATCCGCTTCTTGTTGCTGCCGGCCTTGCAACCTATGATACCGATGGCAAAATTGCCTACTATGTCGGTAAACTGGGCAGCGTATTGACTGAGTACAATACCTTCAAGACCGCAAAAGGCTTTATTGGCACCACCGGCAAAGATGGTTACTTCAAAATTGACCTAATCGTGGATGACCCGGCGAAACCCGGCTATCCCTATCCCATCAGTGTGGAGCATGTGGGCAATATGATTAAGATTGGCCCCTTCACTGATGGCAAGCAATATCAAGTAACCGAAGCGAAGTTTAACCAGATTCTCGCGAAGCTGGATGGCTTCCTTACCAGCAAAGAATTCAGCAAACTGCTTTGGGACGTTGCAGGCATGGATTTGGGCGCCCTTATTAAGGAAAAAGAAGCAGATAAGCCTTGCCCCTGCGGTTGCGGCGGCGTTGAAAAGTTCTGCGATCCCAAATATAGGTGCCACAGCAACTGTACTTGCGAAACCTGTAACCCGCCTCCGCCCAAAATGTGTGAATGCGGCTGCGGACATGAAGAAAGCAAATGTAATCCGAAACTGCCCTGCTGCTTGGAGTGCGAATGTGGCGTTTGCAGAGGCCCGATTACCGGCGGCGGCGGCGGAGAAGAAACAGTTCCCGTAGTCATTCCGGAATGGAATGAAGGTTTCTTTGCCAGCCTTGGTACCCTTGTAAACGATGCAAGCACCGGCCGTGTTGCTGGCAGAGGCATTGTGGCTCCGGGTACAAAGAGATATGATATCAAAGCAGACAAAGCCGATGTGTTCTTTGGCTTACTGCAGTGGCTGTTGAATGCTGCCGGCGATGAGAGACTGGTTGTTTCTCTGCTGACAAACTTCCTCAGCGAAGATGACGTAGTTGTTCCGCCCGTGCCTTGCGCCTGCGGCTGTGACTGCGGCAAAGAGTGCGACGGAAACGGCAGTTGCTGTGATGACTGCGACTGTGAAGTTGTTCCGGTGCCCTGTGCCTGCGGCTGCGCCTGCGGCAAAGAGTGTGACGGTGATGGCAGCTGCTGTGAGGCTTGCACCTGCAAAAAGCCCGCAGAAAAATGTGAATGCGGCGCCTGCGAGTGTGAAGAAGCCAAGTGCGGCAACAGCGCAGCCCCTTGCTGTGCAGCCTGTAAGGATCCGGATTGCACAGGCAACTATGCAACCATTCCGCAGATTCTGCCCAAACTGCTGGATAGCCTGTATTCCGATGATATCGTCAATATGCTGGTCGGTATGATTTATCCGATGGTTGCAGAGATTGTCAATAAAGAAGTTGGCAGCAATATGAGCTTGATCGGTGAAGACAACATTCCGAAGCTTGGTTTGAGCGTTTTCCCGAAACACCTTGCAAAGAAAGTTGACCCCAAATATAAACTGGTAATTGATAAATTAACAGCAGCCGGCATGAAGTGGGACGGCTCCGTGATGAATGTCGCGGAAGGCACTGCAAAACTGGATTGGACCACAACAGCTGGCGTAAAGATTCATGACCAGGCAACCTTCTTGGATGCACTCGGCAGTGCGCTTTCCGGCTTGGCGGAAGTATTGGCAGCCTCGCTTGCCAATAAGGGTTATGCCGGAACACATGATGTTATTATTTTCATTGCTTCAGTGAAGACAACATTAAGTGCGCAGCGTGGTTTTAATGATGCCATTCTGCCGCTGCAGGAACTGTTGGACTGCCCGGGCAGAACCAGCACAAGCAGCTTGGAATCTCAGGTTTCAGCGCTGGTCGGCAACGGTACCCCCACAGACAACACGAAGTACAACTACAAAACAACAAACCTTCTTATTAACGCGATGTTTGCGCCGCTCTTGAACTGGATTACGCAAGTGATGGCGAACAAACCTTTGGATACCATTCTTGGTATTCTGCCGAATCTGAACTATGCAATCATCTTTGATATGATAGGGGAAGGTTTTGGCAAAGTGCTGACAACGCAACTCCATTTATGGACCAGTGGTCTTGCAAGCGGACTTTTGAGCGTCGATGAAACAATTGAGCTTTCAGAGCAGCTTGACCTGAAGAAAATGTTACTGACAGACTTGCTCGGCATGGAAAAACTGGACTCTTTGGATGGCATCTTTGCGTTCTTGTTTGATGCCCTTGGCATTCCTGCCGTAACAGCAGAAGCTGCCCCCGTGAGCAACGTTCCGCTGCCTCCGGTTACCATTCCCGATAGTATGGCTTCTATTCTGGACATCGTTAAGGGTGTTGCCTCTCAGCCGGATCAAGTGTTTGCTTCCTTGGTTGAGCTGTTGAACCCGCAGAAGTATGCAGAAGCCGACAAGTTGGTATACCCGACCCCCGCAGCTGTGGAAACAGAGTATACCGATGAAGAGGGCGTTGCGCATCCGAACAATGAAGTAAGTTATTCAGATATCTGGACGAAGAACCATGCGGATTATCTGAACGCTCACTTGGATGACTTTGTCAACAAGACCGTTGAATTGTTCCTGGGCAAGAGCCTGGATGAAACAGTGTATGATTTGCTTGCAGGGCTTCTGGATGAAACAGGTGAAATGAAGTCCATCTACAACAGAGCAATGATTGACAAGGTTGTAGACATGGTGAAGGGCCTGCTGGAAGGTATCGACGCGGAAACAATGGATATGGTCGTATCCTTGGCCGCTGGTTTGGTTGACGTTGATGGCAAGCCGCTTGAGATTCAAAAGCTGTTTGACAACATCAACAAGTATCCTGCAAATAGCCCCGCGTTTGCGGAAGGCGACAGAGATGGCTTCTTAAATGCCGTTGTTACCCTTCTTGCGCCGGCAATCCCGCTGCTTGAAGTGTTCTTGACAGGGAAGGATGTAAACCTGGTTAAGTTCACCATGAACAGCACGCCGACGAATATGACGAAGATTTTCGGCTACAAGGGCTATGGCAGTGCAATTATCCCGATTCTGGAAGCGATTGGCTGCAAGAATGTTCTGACACCGACAGAGTATGAGAATGCGGCGGCGGACGATCCCAAGAATGTCATTCTGAACCTCGTGAACCCGATTCTGGGCATTTTGGATGACCTTCTGAAAGATCCGACCAACACAGTAATGAGCATTCTCCCGAATATCATTTACTTCCTTGGCACAGATTTACTCACAGAGTGCATCAACAACCTGCTCCGTCCGGCTTATGTGCTTCTGGATATTGTCCGCCCGATTTATAACCTGTCTCTCGACCTGAACTTCAACTTGATGGTGATGCTCGAAGACTTGTTCAATGGCCTGGTAGAGGATCTTGGTGTCCAGTTCAATGTTCCGTTTATCGATCTTGTAAACGGCTTTATGGTTGGCACAATTGAGGAGTATACCAGTGCAAACGGCAATACGGCGGCGAAGCGCATGGTTGCAAACAATTCTGATTTCCTTACAGTGCTGTTTGATCAAATTATCAACATGCTGATGTATCCGCAGAATAACGAAGCAACCAAGGCTCTGGTAAAAGAGTACGGCAAATTGGATGCAGGCAATCTGGCAACTGTTTATAAGCTGCTTGATAAGTTCCAATTGATGTCCGTTGATACAGTGAAATATGTCCTCTTCTATCTGTTCTATGGTGCAAATTACGCTGTTGATACGACAAATGCAGCCATTGCTGATGCAAATGCATGGCTGAAGGAAGTCAGCAAAGAGATTGCAGCTTCCTCCAATCCTTCCCTTCAGGAAGCGGCATCCAAGGCGAGGTTCTTGCTCAACAAGTACTTCAAGGATGTCATCGATCCAGGCGACCCGGGCACAAAAGATCCGACAGTTGCTCCGAACGGCCTCGTTAAGTTCTTCTACAACATCTTGAACTTCTTCAGAAGAATTTTCGGCATGGATCCCCTTCCTTATCCGGTGTGAGTCACACTGACGCAAGGGAAGTAATTCCCAACTAGCAACATTCCAAGGCGCGGCAGGAAACTGCCGCGCCTTTCCCGTTGCTGCCCATTAAAAAAACCAATAACCGCATAAAAACGGTTATTGGCGGATATCATTATATATCTGGGCTTTCTTGGGAGAGTGGTATTACCTCGCCATTACCAGCTATGCATCGAGCGGGGGTCGGCGAAGATTTCGTCCATGCGCTTGATAAAGGGAATTAACTCACCGAAATCCATGGCGCGGTGGTCAAACGAAATGCAAATCGGCAAAATTTTACGAATGCCGACTTCCTTGCTCCCCTCGTGGCCGAAAACGGCCGGCCGATCCTGCACAGCGCCAACGCCGATGGCAACTACCTGCGGTGGAATAATTTCTAAAAGGCTCACGCGCCCGCGCAGCTCACGGTAAAGGGAACCGATGTTGGAAATGGTGATGGTACCGGGTTCCAGGTCGCGTTTCGTTAAGCGTTCACTTTCCGGAATTTTATAATACTCTTTTTTCGCTTTGCCGTGCAGGGTGTTGGCAAGGCTGGTTCCAAAATAGGCGCCAATCAGCTTTTTGATGGGCTCTATCAAATGCCCGTGCTTCACCAAATCCAGGGTATTCGCCAGCGAAACCTCATACATGGCCTGGTTGAAATCAGTTTTTTTCATTTTTTCGCCGATCATCGCGATATAATCCGTCATACCGTCCAGGTTTTTCTCGCCAAAATCACGCAGGTTAATGGTCATCATCTGCCCGTTCGGCAGCATCCAAGGTGTGGTGATGTTGATGTTTTCTAAAATGTCGATGCGCCCTTTGACATAATGGTCGTCATATTCAATATGGGAATTCATGATGGGCGCGGCCTTGACACCCTCAATCAATGCCCGTAGCATCAAGGTGTTGAAGGTGATTTTCGTCTCATGCTTGCCCGTGCTGTTTAGTCTGCTGTATTCTTGAAAAAAATCGGTCACATCCGGCTCGTAGACATAGGAAACGTGCGGTACTTCCTTCCAGGATTTCGTCGTCATATGGGCAACAATTTTGCGCTGCATACCAAAATAAATCGATTGTGTAACCTTATGCTCATCCAGAGCGCTCTGTGCATCCTGCTTGCTTAAAACAGACTTTTTGCCTAAGGTGCTGTCAGTAGTTTGCGGCATAATAGGCCTCCTCTTTCGTTGTTTATACCAATCTCCATTAGAAAGCGTTATAAAAAATCAAGGAAAAGCTTTGCTGTACGGCTTTTTTGCAGATTTTTATACTAATTCCAAGTAGAAAACTCGAATAGATTTGCGTGAATTTTTCGCGTTGTGCGCGGCGGACGACGCAGCTTTACTGTCGTAAAGCAAGGAGGACAACAAAGCACAGCGCGAAAAAGACCGCAAAGATATCGAGGTTTCTATTTGGGATTAGTATTATCTACGCTTTCTTTGGATATTGGTATTACATATAGTATATGCACTTTCAATTCCACACAGGAAAGAATGAATCGTTCGTTCTTAAGATGAGTACAAATGAATTGAAGAGCAATTGCATTATACTGGAAATTTGTGAATAATAATTGCATAAATGAATAAAAGGGTGAAAACGATAGATTAAATTTTTATTAACAAGATGCTTGACAACTAACAGTATAATGCGTATACTAAAAACAACATAAATTAGAAGGGTAGGTGGAAAGAATGTGCAGAGCAATCAAAAGAAGCAGAGCCGTTTCGTCCGCCACTTTGAGGTCGCTTTACCGGGATTAGAGCATTAGGTTGGTGACTTATACCAATCACCATTAAGAATACTTCTTGCAAAATTCAGCAAGAGCGCATACAGGAAACGCTCGTTACCGAATTTTGCAAGCATTCTAAAAGGTGATTGGTATTAGCAGAACAGGACGCCTCTGTTTTTAGAACAGGGGTGTTTTTTTGCCTCAAAGTGGCATCAATCATACGAATTCCAAAGAAAGCGTAGATAAAAAATTCGCGAAAAAGCCATACAGCAAACTGATGGCGATTGGTATTCGTTGGAATTCGTAACAGGAGGGTATTATCACTTGAAAAACAAAGAAAAAAACAAGAAATCCAAGAAAAAGCTGTGGCTTACATGTGCGATATTCATTTCCGTTCTGCTGCTCCTCGCGCTCATTCCGCTGTTTGTTATGGCGGGCACGGATACTGTTGTTACCGTTGGGGAACGCGCGTATAACATCGGGAATTTTGGCGGCTATTTTGGGGCGGTTTTTGCGAAAAAAAGCGAGCAGGAACGCCATTGGCTGCGCGCGAACAACTGGGAGCGTTACACAAGCGGCATGATTCGTTGCGTCAACGCGTTGATTCCCGTGCCCAAAAGCACCATCCCGGAGCAGGAATATGAAAGCACCCAATTTTATGCCGGCAACAGCAGTTTCCAAAACGAGCCGGGTGAGGGCTGGCGCTTGGGCTATGCCCAACGCAGCACCGTGCCGCAGGATGTGTTGGAGCAGTCCTACCGCACGGGCGGGAATCTGTATTTCCCGATGGTGACGGTGAAGTCTGTTCTGGATGAGACCAAAGTCCGTGTCATCGCCCTGGACGACGGCAGCGGGCGCGGTATTCATGTGTTTGCCGCAGTGGACTGTATTGGCCTTTCCAACAGCTACATCCGTACCATACGCGCGGCACTTGCCGACTTTGCGGCGGAGCAGCAGGTTGTTACATTAAACCTCTTTTCCACCCACGCCCACAGCGCAGTGGATACCATGGGTATCTGGAGCGCATCGGGCGGACTTATCGCCAAAAATTGGGCGTCCCTCGTTGCTGGTAAAAGCGACTTGGATTCCGGCGCGAATGCGCAGTACCTCGCCTTTTTGTCCGGGCGCGTCTGTGAGGCGGTGCGGGAAGCGGTTGAAAACATGGAGGTGGGCAAACTGTATGTCTCCCAAATTGGCGCCAGGCGCATGCAGCCGCTTTGGGAGGATATCGACAAAACGTTACATATTGATGAAAATACCGAGTGGACGGATGAGCTGAATGAGCAGTGGGATGCGCTGTGGAAGGAATATGACATTGCAAGCTTCGGGCTCACAAATTATATTTGGGCCAAACGCAATCCTTACGACTGTTCCCCGCAGCTGACCAAATTCCGCTTTGTGCCGGAAAATCCGCAGAAAAAAGAAACCATACTCGCCAACATGGCGGCGCACCCCTATTCCAACGGTCTAAAACTCAAGGGGCAGGGCGGCGCGGACGGCCTTTCCGGCGATTACCCCTATTATATGGAGCGCATCATCAACGAAGCCGGTGCCAACTTTCTGTTTATCAACGGCGCAATTAACGGCGTATATACCGAGCGCGGTTCCGCCCTGATGTTCTCCTATGATGAGGAGCAGTTTGACGAAAAAGAACTCAGCACTCTGCCGCTTGCAACACAGACGGAGCGCATGGGCGAGGATTTGGGGCGTATTTTGCTGGCCATGAACCGCACACCGGAGGCCATACAGGCGGACCCCTTAACCGCGCCGGAGGGAAAAACGGCCGCTTACCGCGACAGCGTGCGCCGTATGGGCCTTTGTGAGCCCACTGCGGAAACGGAACTCCCGCCCCTCATTCACGCATCAATCCGCGAGGTGCGCCTGGACGCACAGAATCCGCTGCTTCAAGTAATTGGCAAGCTGAACCTTGCGCAATATCAAATATTGCGGGCGCAGGACGGATCCTTCTGCACGATGACAGAACTGGGCTATCTGGAATTGGGCGGTAAAATCAAGGTGGCCATGGTGCCCGGCGAATATACACCCGGTCTGGTGAACGGGCAGGGGGATGCGCTGGGTGAAAACGTAATTTCGGGCAAGGACTTCGACAAACCCTCGCTGGAAGAGAGTGCGGGGGAGGATGTGCTGGTCTTCGGCCTGGCCAATGACGCAATCGGTTATGTCATCCCGGATAACGACTTCTTAATGCTGCACCTGGGGAACGGCAGCCTGCCGCGCAAGCTGTTCGGCAATAACTACACGCATTATCAGGAAATGTTCTCCCTGGGCAAAAATACCGCCTCCACCCTGGCGCAGGCGTTTCAGGAGCTGACACAGGGGATAGAACGGAACTAATAATATTCCCTGCGTCCTTCCCGCCGATATTGGAACAGCATAACAAGCGCCGCCAATAGCAAAAGCGCCCCCGCAAAAATGAGCGGTTCGCCGGGGAACAGGAGGCGGGCGGGGCGGGTGCCCATGCCTGTCATCTGCACGGTGTAGCGATAGGCAGTCAGCAGGCCGATTACAGCAAAGGGGAAGGCGGCGGCGAGGGCCGCAATCCAGTTACGGCAACGGGAAGAAACGGCATTGAGCAGCATGCACAGCCCAAGCCCGAACAGGCAAAGCAGCAGCGGCAGAAACCACAGGAATTTGCCGAAGCTCATATAGGCAAAGCTCAGGCGCGGCAAATCCGTCCAGCTGATGGAGAGCCTGTTTGGCAGCAGCTGGGTGCGCAGCAGGGAGTCGTAATAGCGGGCCAGTCCGTAGCCGTGCAGCAGCAAAAAGCTGACTGCGCCGCTCAGCGCCAGGCAGAGGGAGGAACTAAGCGCCGCTGCTAACAGCTTGTAGGCGTTGACGCGCCGCCCTGTTTTGGCGCTGTATTGCAAGGGCAGCAGCCCGCGCTGGTTTTCCTTCATCAAATAGGGCGCAATCACAAACAGCGAAAACAACAAGTTCCCCATTAAAAGCATAAATATTTGATAGGCGATGGAACCGCCAACGTTAGGAAACAGGACGTCGTAGGCAAAATCCGCCGCAACGACGCCCTGTTTTTCCCCTTCCGGCAGTAACAGGAGCGGCTCTTCCAGGTACGCAATCACGCTGCTGTAATAGGAGGGGAAGTCCAGGGCGTAATCCTTGCCCTGATACGAAATGCTGCGCGTGGATTGCAGCCGTTCAAAAAAAGCGGTGACGTGGTCGGACTGTAGCTTCTCATAGCGGTGAAAATTGCCGTCCTCTATCTTCCTGTAGTGTTCGGGGAGCAGCTCCTCAAATTCCAGATGCAACAGTGTTTCCGGGTTTGTGAGGCCAAACTGCCCAAGGATGGGCTCCTGCGCAATGATTTGCTGCAGCTGCGTTTCATAAGCCGCCTTCTCCTCTTTCAAACGTGGTAGCGCATCGCGCGTGATCTGTGCGCCGTATTCGCGCAGCAGCATGTCTTGAAACAGAATGTCATAACGAAAACTCCAATCCTGCTCCGCTGCGGTATAGCGCTCGGGGTTGTAGTTTTTTTGCACCCTGCGGTAATTCTGCAACGGGCCGGGGAACAGGAACAGGACGGTGAGATAGACCGCCAGCGCAGCCAGCAAATAGTGTAAGGTTAAGATTTTTTTCATTTCAAACCATAATATGCGCATCAAACAATTTCCTCCTTCTGAAATTTGCGAGATGCCAAGACGGCGAAAAGCAGGCACAGCAGCGCCCAGAGCACGAGCAGAGCCGGCTCAAAGCAGGGCAGGGACATCGTCGTCTCCCGCAGGGAGAACCAGGCGGCGCTGTTACGCAAAATTAACTGTTCCATCCCGGCTACGCACAGCAGCGTCATGGGGTTGAGCGTCAGGAGTGCACGCGGCAGGGAATCGAAGTGCGTATAAGATTGAAAGTTAAGATACATGAGAATAAAGTGGAACAGCAGAAACCCCGGTATGCCGAAAGCTGCTTGTTTCAAAAACTGGCCGAAGACAAAGGCAATGCGGGAAAAAATGCAACACAGGCAACAGGCTACCAGCAGATTCAGCCCCAGATACTGTCCCAGCGTTAGGGGGATTTTCGTGACAAAATTACCGTTCAGCTGGGCGGATATGGGCATCTGCCAAAACGCAGACTGCGGATAAATCAAAAAGTAGGCCGTGAGGGCGGTTCCGCAAATGGCGCCAAAACAAAGCAGTGTGGCCAACAGGGCGGCGTAGCCCTTATCCCGCTGGTGCCTGCGGCCGCGCTTCGTGGCGTAGACGATGGGCGCCGTGCCCTGCGCAAATTCGCCGCGCAGGCTGCGCAGGGTGATAACCGCCGCCAGCAGGGCGCATTCCAGGTAGCAGGCAAACAGCAGTGTCGCAAATAAAAAGGTATGCATATCCGTAAGGATGTTTGGCGAAAGGCTCGCGCGCTCCACCGCATTGATTTGTTCCAGGCGGGGTGTCAGGGTTTCTATCTGCCAGGTCAAGATTCCTCGCATCACACGGCTGTCGCCCGCCATAGCAATGCGCTGCGCGTGCAGGGCGGGGATGTCAATGGGCGCGGGGTCTTCTAAAACCCCGCAAATGCCGTTGTGCAGCTTTTCCAACATGAGCAGCTCTGTTTGCAGTCTTTCTTGCTGTTTGCTGTAGACGGAGATATTCCATGCGCTGCGCACACTTGGCAGGTTTGTGCCATCGGGGGAACTGCTCTCCATCGCGGTGCTGTGCGCCGGGAGGCAGCCCTGCTGCTTGAGATATAGGGCGTCAAAATCCGCCCACCGTTGTTCCAGCAGCGTATCCACTTGCTTACGCATAGCGCTGTCAATCACAAGCCCGGTTTGTTTTGCGGCATCATTGAGTAGGGAAAGTTCCGCTCGGTAATACAGCTGCATGCAGAGTATTCCGGCGTTAACCGCGAGGCAAACGCCCAGCAGCGCCCAAAGCAGCTTTGCCCGCAGGAGCTTTTCCAGCTCCATTACGACCAGCCGCCTCATGTTGCGCTATCCCCGTAGGTATATAGAAACACGTCCTCCAGATTCGGCGTTACCGCGCGTGCGTCCGGCTCGCCCTCTTCCCCGCCGAGGTAACGCAACACGATGTTGGCCCCCTCCTGCCGCTGGGAGAGGACGGTGTGTGAGCGGGTGAACGCCTCAAACCTTTCTTCGGCAATTTCCCGTTCATAGATTTTTCTGTCCAGCGTGGCGCAGATATTCGCCAGCGTGTCATCGAACAGAATCTGATGATCCTTCAAAAACAAAATGCGGTTTGCAATGCTCTCCACGTCCGAAACGATATGGGTGGAAAACAGCACAATGCGCTCGCGGGAAAGCGCGGAAAGAATGTTACGAAAGCGCACACGCTCCTTCGGATCCAACCCGGAGGTGGGCTCATCCAGCATCAGGATTTTCGGGTCGTTCAACAGCGCCTGCGCAATGCCCACGCGCTGTAGCATGCCGCCGGAAAATTTACGCATCTTTTTGTCCGTCACATCGCTGAGCGCAACGGTTTCCAGCAGCTCGGCAATGCGCCTGTCCGCCGCATGCTTTTCCAGCCCCTTGAGCGCGGCGAGATAGCGCAGATACTGCTTGGGTGACTGGTCGCGGTAATAGCCAAATTCCTGCGGCAGATAGCCGATTTTGTCGCGGTAGGCGGCGTCCAGCTTGAGGATATCCACACCCTCATACAAAATTTCGCCCGCCGTGGGGAAGGAGAGGGTGGCCAGCAGCTTCATCAACGTGGTTTTACCCGCCCCGTTGGGCGCAAGCAGGCCATAGACGCCGTTTTGGAATTCCATTGAGATTCGATCCAGAACCAGCGTTTTGCCATAGCGTTTGGTTACGTTACGCAAGGTGAGCATAATTTCGGAGCCTCCTGTTTGTTGGAATACGGGCGAGAAAGCGCAGATAGAGCAGGACACAGCAAACGCTGAGGAGCAGGTAAACCGCTTCCGGAATGCGCAGTAAAAAGGCCGTAAAAGCTTCGGCGAACAGCAGCGCGGGCAGAGCGGTGAGGGCAAGCCAGAGCAGGGCAAGCAAGCTGATTGCCCGCACGGGGCGCATGCGCGGCAGCAGGGCGATAAACGCAGCCGCAAAAAGGAACAGCGCCGAAAAGGAAAGGCAGAATAGCTGGGCAAACGAAGCGTCCAAGCGCGCACTGCAAACCATGGCGAAAACCGTGTTCAGCCCAAGCCCGCCCAGCGCAAACACAAACATGCGGTACGCAAGTAGATAGAGCAAGTTATATTTGCAGCTCATCTTCAGCGCAAAGCAAGCGCTGCCGCGCTCCTTGGCGTAGCATAAGATGAGCGCAAGCGCATAAAACAGCGGCGCACACGCGAAAGCGCTTGGATACACCCGGCTATGCAACACAGTAGCTGTCTCCAGGGTCAGTGCCAGGCAGAAAATCAGGAACAGCGCAAGGCTCAACAAAAACAGCAGCACATCATAACAGCCTAAAAATATCTGCCTGAGCCCGATTTGCCCCTGCATCCGCCGTACAAAGCGAAAAAACCCATCCGGCTTTTGGACGCCCGCGGCGCAAATCTTTTGCACTGCCCCGTGTATTTGCTCCTCATTCGGATAAATCACATCCACCCTCTGTCAACTCCTTTCGTAACGCCCGCAGTGCCGCATAGTAGCGAGACTTCACCGTGCCCTCCGGCAGCTCCAGCAGCGCGGCAATTTCAACAAAATGATGCTCTGCAAACAATTTCAACCGTAAAATCTGCTGCGCCTCAAAAGGCAGCGCCGCCAACGCTTCCAGCGCCTGCCGCGCCAGCTCCCGCCGCTCAAAGGCCTGTGCAAGAGCGGCTTCGGCCTGAGCGGAGAGCTCCGCAGCCCCGCTTTCCCAAAAACGCTGCTCCCTGCCGCGGGAGCGGTAGCAATCAATCAGCTTGTTGGTGGCTATCCGGTAGAGCCAGGTGCGAAAAGAGGCCTTTTTTACGTCAAAACCCGGCAGGGCACGCAGCACAGAAAGAAATACCTCCTGCGTCAAATCCATTGCCCGCTCCGTTTCGCCGCACTGGCGGTAGAGAAACGCGTAAATCTCCCGGTAATAAGCGGAAACCAGCGTGTCAGCCGCACGCCTGTCCCCGCGCCGGACAATCTGCCGAATCAGCTTTTCTTCCCCCTGCAATGCCTGTTCACCTGCCCTGTATTTGTATATACGAAGTATAGCACGGAAAGTTTGAGCTAGGTAAGCACCCGATTGAATCAGCACTTATACCAATCACCTTTTAGAATACTTGCAAAATTCGGTAACGAGCGTTTTATGTATGCGCTCTTGCCAAATTTTGCAGGAAGTATTCTTAATGGTGATTGGTATTACCTAGAGTCATTCAAAACACAAATGCCGCACACCGGCGGCTCGAAGCACGGCAATCGCTGCCGAAATTCGGGTCGCCCGGTGTGCGGCTTTCTGTATTGTAGAATTATTTCCGCAGCCCCGCAAACGCGCTGTGAAGCAGCCAGGCTGAGGCACCGACGTTCCGCCACCAGCCAAAGTGGCGCGGGCTGTAGCGGTAGTATTTTTCAGTTTCCATAATCAGGCCAAGGTAGCCTTGTGCAACGCTGTAGCGGATTTCTTCCTCCCGCGTGAGTTGCAGGGGTGAGTCGCCTTGTGCATTGTAGGCCGCCAGGCTGCGTTTCTTTTCCTTGAGGGCTTTCGTCATCTCCAGGCATACAAAATCCGCAACCGGGTCGCCCCAAAAGCTGCGCTCCGGGTCAATCCAGGCATAGTGCAAGCCGTCATCCTCCCGCGTGCCGATGATATTGGGCAGCCAGATGTCAAAATTCACCATGCAGCATGGTGCACGGGCTAATATATCCCTGTTTACGTCAATGTATGCCAGCAGCCGCGCAGCGCGCTTGGAGCGCTTTCCCATGCGAGCGCAGTCCTCCTGTAGGGCGCTGACCATTGCGCGGATGGCCTCATACCAGTTGCCGTGCAATCCGTTTTGGAGATAGCCGAAGCTGTCATGCTTGATGTTGTGAATCTGCGCAGCCATGTTTGCGGTTGCGGCCGTGGTCTGTTCTTTTTCCGCCGCGGAAAGCTTCATCCGGTCCAGCGGCAGCCCGGGCAGTTTTTCCATGATGAAATAGTCCGCCGGAATCAGAGCCCGGCTGAAATCCGAAGCATAGATTTTCGGCACACGAATGGAGGTATGCGCCCGCATTTGCTCATACCAAAACAGCTCCGAGGCCATGATGCCCGTCTCATAGCGCAGTACAGGCACATCATCGGTCGGTGCGATTTTTAAGACGTATTCTGTTTCCCCGGCCGTTACGGCAAACACAGCATTGTATTCTCCGGCGCCCAGAGGGGATATGGCGCGAAGCCCGTGGATGCCGGCCGCCTGAAACAATGCCGCAATGCTTGGGTGGTCGATTTGGTATTTCGTCCTGCTAATCATAGCGCACCTCCGTTTTATACGAATGCATTATAATTATATCACAGCACGGCAGTGTTTTGTACAAAGAGCAAAAATAAAATGGTCAGTTTCTTGACAATACTGGGAATATTATCTATAATCATTTTAATATGGATAGGGAGAGAGGCATTGTTATGGTTGTGGATCGTTTGGAGCGGCTGGGACTCTATGCATCCCTTGGGGAGGGCTTTGCCAAAGCGGCGCAGTTCCTTGCGGGCAAGGACGCCGCGACGTTTGCGCTTGGGGACGTGGAAATAGACGGCAGGGAGGTCTATGCCTTTGTCAAGCAAACGGAGTTGACAAAAGAAAACACGGCATGGGAGGCGCATGAGCGCTATGCGGATATCCAAATTATCCTGGACGGTGCGGAGCGCATGGGTTACCTGCCCTTTTTGCAGCAGGAGGTCGTCACCCCCTATAACCCGGAAAAGGATTGCGGCTTTTACCAAGGCGATGCGGGCACAGAGCTGACCCTTGCGGCCGGGGACTTTGTGATTTTCCTGCCCGGGGAACTGCACAGACCCGATTGCCCGGTTGGCGCACAGTCCGTGAGTAAAAAAATGGTTGTGAAGGTTCGCATTCACTAAATATGTGACAGTGATTTTGCAGGGAGGGCAGTCGGATGGCAGATTTGGAAAAGCAGGTTTCCTATGAACAGCACCCGGAATTGCAAAGCTACGCGCACCAAAACCGGCGTTATGTCGGCTCAAAAGAGACGGCGGGCTATGTTTTGAACAAATGGGCGCACGGCTTTACCATCAATAAGTTTAACAACCGCTTTATTTATGATGTTCTACTGATTAACTTTAAGTATCTGGCGTTTTTGGAATCGGTGGGCGGCATTTGGGACGTCATTAACGATACGGTAATCGGCTCACTCATTGACCGCACCCGCACCCGCTGGGGCAAATTCCGCCCCTATCTCATCGGCTTCAGTGTGCCGATCACCATTATTTCGGCCTTTCAATGGTTTTTGCCTTTCATCTTTGCGGGCACAAGCGACACCCACTTGCCCAAGTTTGTCATATATTTTGCGTTTAAGGTTATCACAGAAACAGCGGGCACCTTCACCGGCATAGCCGACACGGGGCTGCTCAGCACCATCACCCCGTTCCCCCTGGAGCGAACGCGGCTGATTATGAAGGCGCAGCTGCTTGCCATCGGTTCCAATGTGCCGGAGTTGATTATGGGTCTGCTCATTGACCTTGTGAACAATAAGGTGGTGGAATGGAAGCTGCGCAACCTCTTCCTCGGCTTTGGTCTGTTCACCAACTTTATGGCGGCGGGCGCGGCGTTCTTTTTCTTCCTCACGGCGAAGGAACGCGTGATGCAATCCGTGGAATCCCCCAATTTAGGCCAGAGCTTAAAATCCATTTTAAACAACAAGCTCATTTTACTCATTACCCTTTCGGAGTTCTTGGAGGGCTTCTCTGTTGGAACCAGTATGACGGATTATTACATAGATGTGCTCGGCTCCGCAACGCTGCAAACCATCGTCGGCATACCGGGCGGCCTGTTTACTTACAGCGGTTATGCCTTTCTCGGGCGGCTGCGTAAGCGTTTTTCCACGCGTGGGCTGTGGATACTCTCTGATATTTGGACGGATATGTGTTGGCTGGGCGCGTGCACGGTTGGTGTCATCAACAAAAATTATACCAAGCGCAGCGTCATGATACCCACCATGATGGTGGAGGAATGCCTGGAAATGTGCATGTATGCCGTGCGCAAGGTGCTGCCGCAGGAATTGTATAACGAATCCATGGATTATTGCGAGTGGAAAAACGGCTACCGTACCGAGGCGATGACCGGCGTTGCAAAAGGGCTGATTACCAAGTTGCAGCGCGTGGTCAACAACGTGATAAAAACCCTGATTATGGACAGCATCGGCTACAAGCAGGGCAAGGCCATCGGCACACAGGGCGAAAAAACCAAGTTTTGGCTGTTTGTGCTCAGCACAGGGCTGCCGATTATTTCCGGCGCTCTGGGCATCCTGCCCAAATTCTTCTACCCCCTCACCGGTGCCAAGCGCGACAGGATGTATGAAGAGCTTTCACAAATACGCAAAGCCACTGCGGAAGAGATGCAGAAAAAGAGCGATGAAATTG
>JAVBPP010000118.1:0-9281 GCA_031549535.1 Oscillospiraceae bacterium | reverse complement strand
AGCCTCTTTTGCTCTCCCGTTCCGTCCCTTTTCTCATGGCCGTTTCCGGAGTGCTCGACTATATTATCAAATCATCCTCCCCTTGTCAATACCCTTTTTAACCTTTTTTGTCCCCTTCTTACTACCCTCCCGCGCGTTTCGTGCTATGCCTTTACGAAAAATGCGTCCTGGCTTGCCACAAATTTGCTGCAATGTTATACTACTGCCGATAATGGGATAAGGAGAATCGGAATGAATACAAACGCTTACCTGGAGCGAATTGGCTATAGCGGATCTGCTTCACCCACCCTTGCGCTATTGCAGGAATTGCAAACGCTGCATGTTTGCGCCGTGCCCTATGAAAATCTGGACATTCTGCTGAACCGGCCGCTTTCCTTAGAGCTTGCTGACATCTATAAGAAAGTAGTTGAGCAGGGCCGCGGCGGGTATTGTTTTGAGCTTAACGGCCTGTTCGCCTGGTTGTTGCGGGAGCTTGGCTTTACCGTTGCGGAGTATCTGGCGCGCTTCCTGCTAAACGAGCCGGAAATTCCGATGCGTCGGCACCGGGTTCTGGCTGTACAGCTTCCGGGCAAATCCGAAGACCGCTATCTTTGCGATGTCGGCGTTGGGATTGAGGTGCCGCGTTTGCCGCTGCTTTTGCAGGAGGGGTTGGAGCAGGTGCAGAACGGCCATATATATGGTATGACACGGGACAGCTTTCTCGGCTGGGTTTTGAACGAGCAGCACAACGGCACCTGGCGGCAGCTGCACGCCTTCACCTTAGAGCCACAGCTGCCCAAGGATTTTGTGATGCCTTCCTTTTATTGCGAAAAGCATCGGGATTCCATTTTCAACAAGCAACCCATGCTTTCCCTAAAAACACCAACGGGCAGAAAAACCTTGGACGGCCTTTGCTTCAAGGAATTCAGCGGAGAAACGGTGAGAGAAACCCAACCGGACACTGTTTACGCGCTGCAGAGCTGCCTGTTGGAGGAATTTCAGATTGAATTGAACGCGACTTTCTGCGAAATCATCATTCGGCACTGTAAAACCAAGCCCAAATAGGGAAACTTGTTAGTTTGAATATGCAGTCTGCTCACTTACACTGCCGTCCTGAATGGTGATAATACGTTTGCATTGCCGGGCAATTTGCAAATCGTGGGTTACGACAACAACAGTTTTTCCCATTTCGTTCAGTTTCAAAAACAAGCCCATAATTTCCGCGCTCGTTGTGCTGTCCAGGGAACCTGTGGGCTCGTCCGCAAAGATATACTGCGGCTGATTTACAATGGACCGGGCGATTGCCACCCTTTGCTTTTCCCCACCCGATATTTCATTGGCCATTTTGCCGGCGAGCCTTTGAATACCCACAATTTTCAGCGCCTCCAGCGCCTTTTGCTTTTTCTGCTTCGCCTTTGCAAACACAAGCGGTACCATTACATTTTGGAGCACCGTGTATTCCTCTATGAGTGAAAAATTCTGTAAAACGATTCCGGTTTTTTGGTTGCGTACCCGGCTTAAAAATTTATCCCTTTTCCCCAACAGGCTTTCGCCGTCCATTTCATACGTTCCGGAGTCGATTCCGTCAATGCAGGCCAGCAGATGTAATAATGTGGACTTTCCCGCTCCGGAGGTTCCCATGATAGCCAGCATTTCCCCATCGGCGATGGTTAGCTCAACGCCGCGCAGGGCCTGCACCTCATCTTTTCTTCCCAAATTATAGGTTTTTTTCACGCCGCTCATAACAAGCATTTTTCCCGCCCCCTGTATTTTACATGTGGTTGATGTTATATATCGCTGAGTTTTTTCGCAAGTAAACCATAGGCAAAAAGCTTGCGCAGGCAGATACCAGCGCCAGCAGAAGGCCGGTTAACGCTGCGTTATTGCCGCGAACGAGCAACTCGTTTTTCGAAAAAAACTCAATATGCAGCGCATAGAAATAGCACAGGGTGAGCGCAAGGACAACCGATAACAGGATGCAGGCAATATAATACAGACTGATACGCACGCTTTTGGACCAGGGCATGCCGCTGATGTAAAATATTGAAAACGTCCTCATGCCGGAAATGGTGCTTAAAATTGTGATGCCTATCATGCCAAACAGGCCAATGCAAAGCAGCGCAATCACCAGGGGGAGAAAGCCTTTGAAATACATGCTGTTTTCCTCCCGCGTGTTTGCTACTATTTCCGGAAAGCTGAACACATAGCACGCTTTGGACAGCTGCATTTTTATTGTCTCAACATGTGCGGCGGGCATATCAGCGCTGGGGAACACCAGTATTTTTGTGCCAAAGCTCCGCTGTTTTACTTGTTCCAGCTGCGTATCCGCACAAAAAATTGTCAGAACGACATTTTCTTCCGGCTGGGAATAAAAATTGCTTAACACCATGGTTGAGCTGCCAACATTGGAGTAAAAATAGGGGTATCCTCTCTTCATGACACCAACAACTTGAAAGCGCTTCTCCTCCCCCTCCAGCTGCAACGAAAACACCCTTCCTATGTTGGGCGCATCCTTCCCCTGCACAACGCAGGGAATGTTGCCCGGGGGAACCGCGTTGTTTTGGAACCACGACCCTTGCTGCATGGCCGGAGCCAGCTCTGCTATAGTTTTTTCGCCATATAAAATAAGTTCAGCCGGCTTTTCGTTTATATCGACCTCGCAACGAACCGGCACCTCTGCCGCGGCAATGCCCACGGTGCTTTTTATGTTCAGCAGGCTCTGCGTCATCAGGCCATCCTCTCGTTGCGGATCCCCCGTCATCACCGGCACACAGGCGAACGCGTTTTCATCAGAAAAGCGCTGCACCCCATCGGCCGTGTAATTTACACCGTTGTGCAGCGAAAGCAGGGCATTTGCCGCAATCACTGTGATTAAAATTTGCATAATGCATAGCCCATGCAGCCCCCAGCGCGAGAAGAGCATGCGGCTCCCCAAGCGAAACATACAAGCACCCCTTCCCGGCTAAAACAGCATTTTTACGATTGCTTCCCGCAGCGCCTTATAAACCGTGGGTGCAAAAATGAGCACCATGGTTGCCAGGCAGCAAAGGTATAGCAGAAAATAGTCCTGCCCCTGCAAACTGTGGATGAAAAAGGAATCCCATTTTTCCAGCGAAAAAAGGAACACATAGCGAAACAGCAGGGCGGAAACGATAAATAAAACGCTGGCCAGCGCCGCGAGTTCTGAAACAACAGCTGCTGCCGTTTTGCCCACAGAGCCGCCGCAGACCCGGTAAACCGCCAGCATTTTATGGCGCTTTTTCAAAATTGCCGCAAACAAAAATGATAGATTAAAGAAGCCCAACAGAAATAATGCAAAAATCATCATTTCCTGCAGCGCAAAGGTTTTCTCCGCCTTTTCATCCGCCGGTGCGGGCGCTGTAATCTCCGCTCCGGCAAAAAGCTCCTGCAGATTTTTCATGAACACAGCCTGTTGCTTTTCTGTATAGCGTTCCGCCGCCACAAGCTCCAGTCCTGAAAAATCATGCTTATTGGCAATGGAATGGTAAGGGATTAAGCGGTAGCTGCTCACCCCGTTTCTCCCTATCGCCTCATAGTCTGCCCCGTTTAGCTGCAACGTTTCGCCCAGGGCGTCTCCGGGGTCATCCTTGGAGATGATTATTTTTTTTGCGCCTTCTTTTTCTTCCTCCCTCGTAAAATATCTGCCGAAATGCACCAACTGCACACCGCCCATATCTCCGTAGTAAATGCTTAAAACCTTTGTCTTTCCCTGCATCAAAAACGGGCTGAGCCGCACAATTTGCCCAGCATGGCTCTCCAGCAGCTGCTTCATTTTTTGCTCCAAATCCTCGCGCCTGCCCGCTACGGTATAGCTGCGCGAGGCTTGGTCCCGTTGCAGTTGCTTTTCTGTAATGCTCTGCATAAAATTATACACATACAGTGTGCCCACGGTTGTAATGACCAGAATACAGGCGAACAGGCAAAAATACAGCGGGGACTTGCGTATAAAGGACTTAATATTCCATAACAGGAGCATAGGTTCAGCCCTCCTGCTCTTCCAGTGCATGCATCTCTGCACGTTTTTTTCCGTAATACAGCAAACCCGTAACGGTATAAACCAACAGCACTGCCCCAAGCGCTGCCAGCGCCGTTGTCAACCGTGGAATTTCGTTTAGCTGCACAAGGATACCGCTGCCTGTTCCCCCCTGATTATATAATGTAACCCCGGAGTTTAACTCAAAAAACACAGCCAGGAACAAGGCAGGATGTGGCCACATTTTCTTGAAAAAGTCAAATATATGCCGGAATTCATATGCTTTTTTTAAATAATTCACATATATGTTTGCCAGGCAAACACAAAGACCAAGGCAGGCAAACAAGCCGAAGCAGGCCGTTGCGCAAAGCATTAGGCTCTCCCCAAAGGTCGCCGCCGCCAAATTCGCCTGGTTGGTTATGTTGGGGGATTCCTCAATACTCTCAAAAACATTCAGCTCCTGCGGACGATTGATATTTTTCTCAATAATGTCTGCGTTATCGCCTTGGATAACCAGCAGCCTGGTCTCCGGGCGCTGCGATACCGCCAACGGTTTTCCATTCGGTTTGGATAGCTCCGGAATGGCCAGCAGCCATTTATGCAGGGAAAAATCTATCCCTGCCGCGGAGATTTCCGCAAGATTGTAGTTTGTATCCTCCATTACCTGCTGTATCACACAGTTTATTTCATATGTTTGCTGCCGCGGCGGCGTGCTGTCGTCATAAAAATGATAGGTCAAACGCAGTTTATCGCCGGGCACGGCACTACCCGCCAGGGTTTTATGCAAATATACCGGCACCTCGTCCTGCGTTGTATAGCTGCGGCACATAACTGCCTTATCCAGCATGGGGTATAGGCCTGTTTGCCGCAGTGCAGCTTCTGTCACAAGAACGGAAGCTTGAGATAAGCTCATCTCGTTCCCCTGTGCTCCAAACGCTACGACAATGCCATCCGCCTTTGGAAATTGGCCCAGCATGCCAAGGTATGAGGAACAATCTTGAAAGTAAGTATCTATTTTTTTTGATAAAGCCATGACATTTTCTTCCGGTGCCTCCCCAGGGAAAACACAAATGGATTCCAATCTCAGCTGTTCGTCTTTGCATATTTCTTCCAATTGCCTATGCTGCTCCAGCACCAAGCCCTTGGCTCGAATCAACTTGCTTTGCAGATAGGCTGTTTGAAACATAACGCTTAGCAAAACAGATAGTATTACTGCTGTAAACAAGGAAAGTGCATAGATTATTTTTCTCTTTCTGGCTGTCATGCTTACCCCTTCAACATATCATCTCGTCACATTTTTGTTCGCACAGTAGCGTTTTTCTTCAGTAACGCGACAAACGCTACTGTGCTGTTCTATTTTATCAGTCGTAATAATTCATTGCAACAACCTTTGTTGAATAAAATAGTCTTGCCTTACCTAAAGAATAAAAGAAACAATTTGATGTGTCCGCTTTTACAGTTTTTACCCACAAACCACTTGTAACTTTAACCGACCTCAGTGTATCAGTATTTAAATTGCTTCTATACACATTGTAGTATATTTTGTCATTATCTCCTTGTATTTGTGTATATAGATATTTTTCGTCTGATGAACAGCTTAATGTTTTTATGTATGCTGTTAAATTGTCTGAAGACATAGCGCCCCCCTTATCAAAATAGTATTTTCCTAAGGCAAGCGTCGTATTTATTGTTCTGTTTTTAATATAATGTTCTTTTCCATTTGATGAGCCTATGCTCATTGGCAATGTCCCTGGACTATGAACCGTCCCTCCGCTTGCTGGATTTTCAGTGTACGCCGCCCAAGTATTAAACATTAAAAGTAAACATATTAGAGCGGCAACCACCATTGCAATTACTTTCTTCATACTAATTCCTCCATTTTCTTTGTTTTTATTTTACGCATTGTATCCCGCAATCAAACAACCACATCCTTTTTGTTTTTTTATAAGTATATTATACGATTTGCGTTTTGTCAACACATCTCGTATTATTGTTCTACACACAAATTATTTTCACTAATTTTTTAAAACAATGATTGAAATACCCTGTTGGATATGCTATAATTTGTTGGCATATTTTGTTTAAAACTTGGAATAGACGCGGTTTCGCGCACAAATAAGGAGGAAGTTTTTTGAAAGCTTACAGCGCAAAAAATATCAGAAACATCGCCTTGACCGGCCACGGCGGCAAGGGCAAAACCTCTCTGGCGGAGGCTATGCTGTATTTGGCGAAGGCAATAGACCGCCTGGGCAGAGTGGCTGACGGCAACACTACCATGGACTTTGACGCGGAGGAAAAGCGCCGCATCGCCTCGGTTTCCACAGCGCTTGCACCGCTGGAGTGGAAGGACAGCAAAATCAATTTATTGGACGCCCCCGGCCTGTTTGACTTTGCAGGCGGTGTCAGTGAAGGGATTCGCGCGGCGGAATGCGCTTTAATCGTGACCGGCGCCGGCTCCGAATACGACGTGGGCGCGGAAAAGGCCATGCGCGCGGCAAACGCAAGAGGGATTGCCAAAATGTTTGCCGTCACCCGTTGCGACGCGGAAAATACAGATTTTTATAAAACCTATGACGCACTGAAGGCCATTCATGAAACCGAGGTTTGCCCGGTTGTTATCCCCTATATGGACGGCGACAAGGTGGCCTGTTATATTGACTTTTCTACCGGCAAGGCCTATAGCTATAACAACGGCAAGGCAAGCGAAACAGCCATACCGGACGGTGGGCGCGTGGCTGAGCTGCGTGACGCATTCAATGAGGCCGTTGCCTCGGCGGATGATGCACTGATGGAAAAGTTCTTTGAGGGCGAAGCCTTCACCGCTGAGGAAATTGCGGGCGGCCTGGCCGCGGGCGTTGCCGCGGGAACACTTTACCCGGTATATGCCTGCTCCGGCTATACGACGGACGCGGTTGACCTGCTGTTAAACGGCATCGTCGCCTGTGCGCCGAACGCCGCGGACTACGCGGGAGAAACAGCAGGCGACAGCAAGCTTGCCTGCGACGAAAACGGCCCGCTTGCCGCCATTTGCTTTAAGACCATCGCCGACCCGTTTGTGGGTAAGATGTCTTTCTTTAAGGTTGTCTCCGGTAAAATCACTTCTGACATTCCCGCCTTTAACGCGCGCACCGGCGAAAGCGAGCGCATGGGTAAGCTCATCAGCGTCAAGGGCTCCAAGCAGGAGGATATCAGCTGCATTCCCGCCGGGGATATCGGCGTTGTCACCAAACTTTCCGGCTTCAACACGGGTGACACGCTTTGCAGCGCAAAGCAGGCAGTGACGCTTGCGAGCCTTGACTTCCCGGCTCCCTGCCTTTCCATGGCGGTTAAGGTGCGCAAAAAGGGCGAGGAAGAAAAGGTTGCAACCGGCATGCTTCGCCTGATGGAGGAAGACCCGACCATCCAATTTGTGGTCAACGCCGAGACGCACGAACAGGTTGTTTCCGGCCTGGGCGAGCAGCACCTGGATGTTGTCACTTCCAAGCTGAAGAGCAAGTTTGGCGTTGAGGTCGACTTGAAGGTGCCGAAGGTGGCTTACCGCGAGACCATCCGCAAGAAGGTCGAAGTGCAGGGACGCCACAAGAAGCAATCCGGCGGCCACGGCCAATTCGGGGATGTATATATTCGCTTTGAGCCCTGTGAGGGCGATGATTTGGTCTTTGCCGAGGAAATCGTCGGCGGCTCCGTGCCGAAGCAGTATTTCCCCGCTGTTGAAAAGGGTCTGCGCGAATGTGTTGTTAAGGGCATCATTGCCGGTTACCCGGTGGTGGGCGTTAAGGCGACGCTGTACTTTGGCTCCTATCACCCGGTTGACTCCTCTGAAATGGCGTTTAAAACAGCTGCCTCCATTGCGTTTAAAAACGCTATCCCGCAGGCGACACCGACAATTCTGGAGCCCATCGGCACCCTGAAGGCCTATATGCCGGATGATAATCTGGGCGATATCATGGGCGATATCACCAAGCGCCGCGGTCGCGTGTTGGGCATGGGCCCGGCGGAGGAGCCGCGCATGCAGCTGCTGGAGGCCGAGGTTCCGATGGCGGAAATGGGCGACTTCGCAACGGTGCTGCGCTCCGTCACCGCTGGCAGAGGCTACTTCTCCCTGGAATTTGCCCGCTATGAAGACGCCCCCGCAAACGTGGCGCAGAAAGTGATTGAAGACGCGAAAGCTGCCATGGAAGAGGAAAAGGACTAAGTTTGTTATGATTTGTTTTTGCCGCAAAACGCTGCATAAAGATTTTGTCAAGTCTGCGCATCCGTCTGATGCGCGGGCTTTGGCTCTTATTGATTTTTATAAGCGGCGTTAGAGCAAGCTCTAATCAACTGATTATAACAATAAGCGGCTAAAGCGAAAAAAGCTTTGGCCGCTTTTTTATATGTAAAGGAGGAAACCAAAATGAAAAACGTATTCCGCAACACCGCATGGCTCTACGACGTAGATAACCGGGATAATCTGGTTGCCGACATTCCCTTTTACCTGGACTATGCCAAAACGCTGGGCGGCGAGGCACTGGAGCTTGGCTGCGGCACCGGAAGGGTGGCACTCGCGCTGGCGCGTGCAGGCATTCAAGTCACGGGGTTGGATTTATCCAATGAGATGCTAACCGTCTTTCGGCAAAAGCTGGATGCCCAGACCGCATTGAAAAACCGAGTAACACTGATTCACGGCAATATGGCAAATTTTTCTTTAGACAAAAAATTCAGTTTGATTATTGCGCCGTTCCGAGCCTTTCAAGCGTTAACAAGGGACGAAGACATCGCATCCGCCCTGCAATGCATTTACAGCCATCTATCCGACAGCGGCGTCTTTATCCTCAATGTGTTCAAACCCTTTCAGGTTATGGATGAAAGCTGGTGCTATGAGGAACGGGTGCAATGGGAGCGGCTTGACGAGGCAAGCGGTAATTATGTTGTAAAGAAACATTGGGGCGACAAAATTGATGTGGCAAACCGCATAATATACCCCCACTTCGCCTATGAGGTCACCGACAAAAATGGAACCACCACGCGCCATATTGAAGATTTAAGTCTCAAGTATCACTATGAAGAGCAGCTGGAAAGCGTCGTGCAAAAAGCCGGATTTGTCATTTCTGAACGCTTTGGCTGGTATGACAAACAATCCATCGAACAGGCAAATCGGGAACTGATTTTTGTATGCAGGAGGAGTTATTATACCAATCTCCATTAGAATAAAGTGTACCCCGTGTCAAGGACAACATGGGTTTTTGCTCTTCCAAAATCAAAGGATATCAGCTATAGTAAAAGGGCTTTACCATTACGCAGGATAGTGCAACGCTGAGGAGCGACA
>JAVBPP010000124.1:0-13538 GCA_031549535.1 Oscillospiraceae bacterium | reverse complement strand
GGTCGGCGGCGGTCTATTGCTGCGCAGCGGAACAGATACAGTTAGGGATTGGCTGGATGCTACCAATGAAAGAGGCGCCGGCTGGGATTCAGTCGGCGAGGAGACATCGCTTTCATTGGCGGGGAAAGAAGAGCTAACCATCAAAATAGACGCGGCAACCGTAACGGTCACCACGTCCGACGTGGAGCAAATGCAAATCTATGTGCGTTATAATAAACAGCTTGCGGATATCATGCACATGCCTGAACTGAAAGAGACCGAAAGCACCGTGCAGCTGAGCATCCGGCCGCAAAACGACCTCTTTTTTTGGCTGCGGAACTGGAGCCGCTGTGAGGCGGAAATTGTGTTGCCACGCAGCTATACCGGGAAATTGACTCTTGACGCCAACGCCTGTGACATTACGGCGCAGACGGATGCAATCCGCGAGCTTGTGCTTGACTGCAATGCCTGCGATATGGATATCGGCGGTATCAACGGTAGTATGCAAGCTAATTTTAACGCCTGCGATGCCGATTTGACTGTCAGCGAAGCGGAGGGCAATATCGTTTTAGAGGCAAACGCCAGTGACATCTCTTTCAGACTGCCGGCCATGTCTAATTATAGTATCAGAAGTAATGAGCTTGTCAGTGAAATGAAAAACCGTTACACAGTGGGGGACGCCACGCTGCCGATGTATACGGTCGATATCCAGGTGACGGCCAGCAGTGTGGAAGTGAATGATTAGATTGTTTATGCAGGCGAACGATTCGGCTTTTGCCGTGCAAAAATCACTTAAGAGTTTAGCAGGCTGCTGCTATGTTCTCCTGCTTTACATGTGCGGCGCGCTCGCACTCTCCCCAAGGCTAAAGGATACAGTTGCAAACCCAATCTTTATCGCACTGCCGGCTTTTCTGCTTGAAATTGCGATTGTTATTCTGTGTTTTTTACAAATTGCGAAGGCTGTTCAATATACTGTGGCAGCAATGAGAAACGAGCCGCCAAGCGCTTGGGAACCGGAAAGGTACAATCATGTCGTCTGCCATTTCAAATTGTACATGATTCCGTTCTTCACCGTCAATTGTCTCATTTGGCTTTTACTCACCATAGCAGCCGGGCCGCTTGCGTTACTCGTGGCCCCTTGGGGGATATTTTTCACCTATATGGTGCTGCTTGCCTCCTCGTCCCACGCCATTGCGCAGCTGTGTGTGCAGTATCACAAGAAACAATTGCCCCTGTGGCGCTTTTGTGTGCATGTGTTTTTGCAGTTGTGCTTTGTGGCGGATGTTCTGGATTATAGCCTCAAAAAGCGAAAAGTATAAGATATCAATGGCTGCTGAGCAGAAAAATTTGCTTAGTAGCCATAATTTGACAAAATAAACCTTCTGATGTAAAATACAAACGGGAATATGGTACGCAATGGCCAATTTCGCAGAAACACCCCAAAGCTGTTGCGGAAACCAGGAATAAAATGGAGACCGATTGTGCAAGGGGGTATTTCGTGCTTTTTTCTAGTTCGATTTTTTTATTCATGTTTTTACCGGCGACATTGCTTGGCTATTATGTTTTCTTTCGAAACAGAACGCTTAGAAATGTTTTTCTTTTTTTTACCAGTCTTTTCTTTTATGCCTGGGGTGAACCGCGTTTTGTGTTAATTATGCTTTTATCGATTCTGCTAAACTACTTGTTTGGCATTTGGATAGACAAGGTGCGCGAGAATAAGCATAAAGCTCGTGTAGCGATGTCGGTGATGCTGCTGTTTAACATTTCCGTGTTCTTTGTTTTTAAGTATTTGAATTTTACAATTCAAAACATCAATTCGCTTGCGGGCGATGTTTTGCCGCAAACCAATATTGTGTTACCCATTGGAATTTCCTTTATTACCTTCCAAGCGATGATATATGTATTTGATGTATATCTGGAGAAAGGAGTTGCCCAGAAAAATCCGCTCTATGTGGGCTTGTATATTGCTTTTTTTCCGCAACTTATCGCAGGCCCAATCGTGCGCTACGAAACTGTTGCGGATCAAATTCAAAACCGTGTAGAAACGTGGAATGATTTTACAAAAGGAATATCGCGTTTTATCATTGGTTTATCGAAAAAGGTTCTGCTCTCTAACACAATGGCCATCGTTGCGGATGAGGCTTTTTCAAAAAGCGATTTTTCTTCTCTTTCAGTGTCCTTTGCGTGGTTGGGGGCATTAGCTTATTCACTGCAGATATTTTTTGATTTCTCCGGCTATTCCGATATGGCTATTGGTTTAGGCAAGATGTTTGGTTTTCATTTTGAGGAAAATTTTAACTACCCTTATATTTCTGCTTCTGTTTCGGAGTTCTGGCGTAGATGGCATATTTCGCTCGGAACTTGGTTCCGGGATTATGTTTATTTTCCGCTCGGAGG
Source organism: Oscillospiraceae bacterium (assembly GCA_031549535.1). Classification (GTDB taxonomy): domain Bacteria; phylum Bacillota; class Clostridia; order Oscillospirales; family Acutalibacteraceae; genus JAVBPP01. The sequence goes on along the minus strand of JAVBPP010000124.1, from coordinate 11,162 downwards.
TTCACGTGTGAAGAGCAAGGGTAGACTCATTAGGAATTTGTTTGTTGTATGGTTTTTAACAGGGGTTTGGCATGGCGCAAGCTGGAATTTTATGATTTGGGGTCTAGGGTATTTTCTGTTGATTGCATTCGAAAAAGTCAGCGGTTACCCAGATAAATTTAAAAACCCTGTTTTAAAGCAAGTATATCGGTTGTTTACATTGCTTTGTGTATTGGGGGGATGGATACTCTTCCGTGCGCCAACGTTAAAAATAGCGGTGAAATATACGCTCAGTGCTGTTGGCGCAATGGGAAATCCGCTCAGCGACAGTCTGTTTTTACTTTATCTACGTGAGTACGCAGTTTTCTTTATTTTTGGATTACTGCTTTCGCTACCATTCGTTTCTACACTCAAACGGATTATTGAAAAGAAAAAGATGCCCGGCTGGGTGATGGAATCTCTTGCTACAGTCACTCTATTTATTTTGTTTATTGTTTCAGTTTCATATTTAATTAAGGGAACCTATAATCCATTTATCTATTTTAATTTTTAAAAGGTTAGGGGGAGAAGTATGAAGGATGAGATGGAGAGGCCTCAAAAGCTGCGCAAGTTTATAACTCCGGCAAATGTATTGGCCGTGCTATTTCTGGGCTGTATTTTTTATTTAAGTGCATGCAATTTTTATCATGTGCATCCCAAAGTTGCGGCTCTATTGAAAACTGTGGGCACTACGGCGGAAAAGGCAGATAAACTCGCTGTTATTGAACAGTTCTCTGTAAAAACATTTTCCAAGATTGAAAAAACACTCAATGAGGAATTTTATCGTAAACTGAAGTTTATCAACTTACATGGTGCAATTCAACGTATGTTGTGTAAGCGCGAAGTTGGGGATTTCGATGTGGTTAAAGATTCGCATGGTTCTCTTCATTTGGGCGTTGCGGGGTCACGCGTGCTGAATAAAGATGCCAAATATACTCCCGAAAAGCTGCAATACATTAAACCTTTTTTGGATTTTTGCAAACAGGAAAATGTTGACGTTACATATGTTATTACCCCTACCAAAGTGCAAGCAGGATTTACAGAGTTACCGACTGGAGTAACGAGTTTTAAAAACAAGAATCAAGATACCCGCCGAGACATTTTTAGGCAGTTTGGCATGGATGTACTGGATTTAAGAGAAGAAATTGACGCAGAGAAATTAGATAAATCAAAGCTCTTTTTTAAAACGGATCACCACTGGACAACAGAGACAGCATTTTGGGCGCATGATAAGGTCTTAAGCCATTTGGTCGAGAATCATGAACTTGAAATTCCCAATAAAGAGAAAATTTCAAATATTGAAAACTTTGAAAAACGGATATACCCACAGTTTTTTCTTGGCTCGTCCGGAATCCGGGTTGGACCGTATTATGCGGGGTTAGATGACTATACGTTAATATGGCCCTCTTTTCCGACCCAATTAACTTTGATGGATCCCAATAGAAGTAAAAAGGCAATTAAAGGCAGTTTTTACGAAACGGTGATAGATCATGAACAATTGCGGGAGGGAGACGAATTTCAAAACCGACGTTATGGCGCTTATCTGACTGCGAATAGGGCGAAACGCGTAATTAAAAACCCGGATGGTAAAAATACAGTAGTTATTGTGCAAGATTCTTTCGGACGTCCACTGTCGTCATTCCTCTCATTGGCGTTTGAGAAGACTGTTATTTTCGATTATCGCTTCCCTAATAAAACGACCATAAGAGAATATATAAAACAAAACAAAGATGTTGATTCTGTGATATTTATCAACCAGATTGAGAAGAAATATATCTGGTAAAACTCCATGGGTATCGTTACGATTTAATAACACTCTGCATCCACTGCATATTCTCCAAATACCAAGTAACCGTTTGCGCAATTCCCTCAGCAAAGGGGATGGAGGGACTCCAGCCTAGCTCTGCTTGCATTTTGGCAGGATCGATTGCGTAGCGCAAATCATGCCCGGCTCTGTCTGCCACATAAGAAATCAAGCTCTCCGGCTTTCCCGTCAGGGCAAGGATTTGCTTCACAACATCGATGTTGCGCATTTCGTTGTGCCCGCCTACGTTGTAAACCTCGCCCGGCGTTCCGCCGCGTAAAATTAAATCCAGCGCGTGGCAGTGATCTTCCACATGCAACCAGTCACGCACATTTTCGCCCTTGCCGTAAACCGGCAGGGGCTCGTTGTTTTGCGCCCGCATAATCATTAATGGAATCAGCTTTTCGGGAAACTGGTAGGGGCCGTAGTTGTTGGAGCAGCGCGAAATGGTCACGGGCAGTGAGTAGGTGCGAAAGTATGACAGCGCCAGCAAATCCGCCGAAGCTTTGGAGGCAGAATAGGGGCTGGACGGCGCAAGCTGGGTCTGCTCGGTAAAAAATAAATCAGGCCTGTCCAACGGCAAATCACCGTAGACCTCGTCTGTGGAGACATGGTGGAAGCGAATGCCGCCAAAATCCCGGCAAGCGTCCAGCAATACGCCGGTTCCCATAATATTCGTAGTGAGGAACACTTCCGGCTGTGTGATGGAACGGTCCACATGGCTCTGCGCCGCAAAATGGATTACCGCGTCAAAACACTCCTGCTCAAACAGAGCGTAAACGGCGTTTCGGTTCGCAATATCCGCCCGGACAAAGCGAAAGTTCGGTTGCTCCAGCGCGGGGGAAAGGTTATCCAAATGCCCGCTGTATGAGAGATTATCCAGGCAAACATAGCAATCCTGCGGATGGCGCTCTAACATATAATAGACAAAGTTTGTGCCGATAAATCCGGCACCGCCGGTTATTAACAGTTTCATCGAAACCCTCCGTTGCGTTGCATTCCAGCCCAAGTCTAGCATTTTTGGAAAAAGAAAATGGTAACAAACTGTAAACTCGCCATATAAATCAAAGGATAGGATAAAATCATTGCTCATAACAGACAATCCACGCGGAATACAATGAAGGGAAGCTCTAAAAACACAAGAAGGCATAGGAGGAGAGCGGATATGGAGAGAACGGGTAACATTCGTGCGCAGCATACGCAGGAGCAGGGAAGAAAAGAAACGCGGCCATTTACGCCACAGCTACAGGAACTATTTTGGCATATCAGCCGTTTGGCGCAGGTGAGTGGCTTTTTACGCATCAACTTTTTGTCGGCACAGCTGAATTTGTCATTAGAGGAAGCGGAGCGTAGCCTGCAGAGCTTGCAGCAAATGGGCCTTGTAAAACTGGATAAATTTGGGCATGTGACCTTGACGGAACAAGGTGCATCTTTTGCACAATCCATGAAAAAAGAAAAAATATATGGAAATGCAACAGGAATGCGTTAAATATGCTGGAAATAGGCAAGAAAACGTGATACAATTTAATTGAAAAACATGGCATTGTAATACCAATCACCTTTTAGAATACTAGCAAAATGGGGATTGGTATCGTGACAAGGACGGTGAATCGTATGCCGCAAAAACAAACTGTTTTTATCACAGGGAGCTCCGGGAAAATGGGTTATGCCGCATTCCGGGAGTTATATCGCTGCAGAGCGCAGTTTCGCTTGGTTCTGCTCAACCGGGGCAGCGAAAAAAATCGAAAGCTGTTTGCGCCCTATCAGAACGACCCCGACGTGAAACTGCTTTGGGGGGACTTGAACCGCTATGAGGATGTGCTTGCGGGCGTGAGCGGGGCGGATTATGTGCTGCATATCGGCGGCATGGTGTCGCCGCAGTCCGACTATTATCCAAAGCTGACCATGAAAACCAATGTCGGTGCCGCGCGGCATATCGTGGACGCGGTGAAGGCGCAGCCGGACCCAAACGCAGTGAAAGTGGCGTATATCGGTACAGTGGCGCAAACAGGTGACCGTAACCCGCCGATTCATTGGGGGCGCTGCGGCGACCCCATCAAAATCAGCGTATGGGATCATTATGCCATCAGCAAAACCATTGCCGAGCGCATCTTTGCAGAGTCTGGCCTGCGCTACTGGGTTTCCCTGCGCCAATCCGGCATTCTCTACCCGGATATCCTGAAGCAGTACGACCCCATCATGTATCATGTGCCGCTCAACGGTGTGCTGGAATGGGCGACGATTGAGGATTCTGCGACACTCATGCGCCGGGTGTGCGAGCCGGATGTGCCGGACTCCTTCTGGCGAAAATTCTATAACATAGGCTCCGGCAAGGAGTTTCGCGTAACCAACGCGGAATTTGAGGCAACCATTCTGCGGCAGCTCGGCTTTCGGGATATGAAGCGGGTGCTGGACTGCCGTTGGTTTGCTTTGGGCAATTTTCATGGGCAATGGTTTGCAGATTCCGACAACTTGGAGGAGATTCTGCACTTCCGGGAACCCATAACGAGGGAAGCGTATTTTAAACGCATGCGTAAAACCATGCCGCTGTACCTCAAGCTATCCGGCCTTGCACCGCGCTGGGTTACACGGAAGTTTGTGATGGGGCGCTTGACCCAAACGCCGGTGTTCGGTACCATGCGTTGGTTTGCGGAGAATCAGGAGGAGCGCATTCGCGCCTATTTCGGCTCGCGGGAGCGTTGGGAAGCAATCCGCGGCTGGGACGATTTCGAGCTGATTCATCCGGTCGATACGCCGCAGCTGCTTTCCCACGGCTATGACGAAAGCAAGCCGGAGGCAAGCCTTGGGTTGGCGGACATGCAGCAGGCCGCGGCCTTTCGCGGCGGAACCTGCCTCAGCGCAGCCATGCGGCCGGGCGACCTGTATACCCCGCTGGAGTGGGAGAGCGCGCAGGGTAGGCGTTTTACCATGACACCAAACCTCGTTCTGCGCGGCGGTCACTGGTGCCCCGAGGAGCTGCCCCTGCCTTGGGATTATGGTCGTGAGGCGGAGCGCAACCCCTTCTTTGCACAGGTTTGGAATCCTCTGTATCCCAAAGAGGAGCGGTATTTCTATGGGGAAGAGATATATCGGGATTTTCCGCCGGAATAATACATATGCTGCATGAGTGGCGCGGTTATGCTTTCACCGGTATTGCCACGCGGGTAACCGTCATATCCGAGTCGCAGCCTGTCAAATCTTTATCTAAATAAGTTTCCTGCGAATTGCCGTCAACCACGAGGTTCTGCTGTGCAATATATGCATATAACGCATCATAGGCTTCGCCCAGCTGCTCATAGGCACCGCGAAAGGTTACGCTGACGGCCGGTTGTGCCGGGTATGCTTCCGCGGTGGTGGGTGCGGTGGCTTCCTCCACGCAAATGCAGATTTTCATCGGAAAGTTTTCTATAACGAGACCCTCCGGCGAAAACGCTTCGGGCGGAAATTCGCAAAACTTATGCTGCGTTAGGGAAAAGCGGATTCCCTCGCGTGCGCACTGCGCCACAAAAGCAGTGAAGGCTCGGAACGCATCCTCGAAATCCCGCGCGATTACGCGCTTTGTCACGCACAGGCGCTCCGGCATTTGAATCCGTTTCGGCATAAGCACACCCTTGGGCACGCTATAATCCTGCAGCGTTTCGATGGAGCGCATAATACGCTCCTGCTGTTGCCGCAGCCGAGTAATTTGTTCGGAAAGCGTCAGGCCCTTTTGAAAATAGTGCAAGATTTCATCCAGGTGCATGCCGGTATTTTTTAGGTTCAAAATCAACATCAGGTGTTCCAAATCATAAACCGTATAGTATCGATATCCCGTATCGATATCAACCAAATTCGGCTGTAACAGGCCGATTTCCTCGTAATGGCGCAGTGTTCTGGGTGTGACACTATATGCGTTTGCCGCCTCACCGATTGAAAATAAATTTTTTCTATCTATTTTGTCCCTGTCATTTATAAACATTTTACCACCCGCCTTCTTGACTTTAACGTGAACGTCAATGATATAATAACGCAGGAGAATCACGAAATCAAGTGAAAAAGGATGGGGTTAGTAATGAAAATTCATGGACAACTCGGCAAAGCATTGGCGCTCCTTCTCGTTTCCTGCATGATGCTCGGCAGTATGGCATTTGCCGTAAGCGCAGTGCCCAGAGCGATTTCCCTGAGCGCTTCCAGTTTTGATGATGCGCTTGTCTCCTCCGGAGAGGATGCGTACTTAAAGCTATCCGGCAACAACTCCTTGGTTGAAGACGGCAAGCTTGTTCTTTCACAGATCGGCAGGGGCAACAGCGGCGCAGTCTTCTCCACCAAACCGCTCTGCCAAGGCAGCGGCTTTAGCACAGCATTTCAAATGACCTTTTCCGCAGATGAGGAATTTGCTCCTTCTTCCCACCATAATGTATCGGATGGTTTCTGGTTTATACTTGCCAAAAATCAAAATGTGATCGGCACGCACGACTTGGGATTCAGTGACTATGCAAATATGCCAAATAGCATCGCATTGGAGTTTGACACCTTCTCCAGTTATTGGGATACAGGAGAATCATATGCGGCGCATATTGCACTCGACAAAAATGGCGAGATTTCCTCGGACGATCCGGGTAAGAACGACACACTGGTTTCTGTTAGCAGGCCGGTGGGTGCCACTTTCACGATGTATTTCTGGATTGAATATGATGCCGAGGAGCAGATGCTTTATTTTTCCCTGAGCGCTGACGGCGTCCGGCCGAATCGGCCCCAAGGAGCATACAACATCAACCTCGCCGATTATATCGGAAATGAATATCACTTTGGCCTCTTTGCAAAGAGCGGCTGGTGGGGCTCCGGTTTTGCTGTGGATAAGTGGTTTGTAAACAACACTTACGCCGTGAACGGGCTGAATCTCAACAGCGCGTTGCAAGACGATCGAATGGCTCCGACAGCGCCTGTTATAGCAGCAAGCGGCGCAAATCGTTTTACATTAACATGTGACGATACAGACCTCTGGAAGCAGCAATATAAACTGGGCGATGGCGACTGGACGGATTATACCGAAGCAGTCAGCTTCACAGGCTCAGCTGTTACCGTCACGGCGCGTGCCATTGACCGTTGCGGTAACATCAGCGACAGCAGTACAACGCTCATCCCTGCAACAAATCCACAGCCGGATCCACCCAAGAAGCCGTTTTCTTTGCTGGACTATTTCGTATATATCATTACATTTATTATTAACTTATTTCTATTTTTGTAATTTTAGCCGCTAATCAGATTTAGGCGTATTACTGTCAAGCTTGACGTGTTCTGCACATGACTGAAAGAAAACGGGGCAAACTTTGTGTTTGCCCCGTTTTTATGCGTAATTTTCAAGCAAAAATCTTGCAGAATCTGCCGGATTATGATACAATATTCGAATATTACCTTTGCACTTTTACCAAAAAAACAATGGCTCGGAGGGGATTGCTTGCGCAGAAAAAGCTGGAAGGTGTTGACCTGTGATAAAGAGCAGGCCGCCGCACTGGCACAAAAGCATGAGCTCACGCCGCTTGCCGCCTATTTTGCACTTTCGCGCGGAATCGCTTCGGATGAGGATGCCGCGGTGTTTTTTGATATGAATCCGGAGCTGCGGGTGGATCCGTTTTCGTTGCCGGACATGCAAAAGGCTGTGCAGCGGATTGAACAGGCCCTGGAGCAATATGAGCGGATTGCGATTTTTGGGGACTATGATACGGACGGCGTGACAGCTACAGCCATCCTGTACTCCTACTTAGAGGCGCACGGCGCGGATGTAATTTATGCCCTGCCGGATAGGCAGGCGGACGGCTACGGACTCCATGCCCAGGCGGTGGAACGCCTGCGGGAGCAGGGCGTTAAGCTGATTATCACAGTGGATAACGGCATCTCCGCCTTTGAAGCAGCGGAAAAGGCGCAGGAGCTGGGCGTTGATTTGGTGATTACAGATCACCACCGCGCGGGGAAAACCCTGCCAAAAGCGGTCGCCGTGGTTGACCCGCACAGGGAGGATCGGGAGTGCCCGTTCCGCGATTATTCGGGTGCAGGGGTTGCGTTTATGCTCGTCTGCGCACTGGAGGGCGGGGACTATGCGCTTGCCCTGGAGGAATACGGGGATTTAGCCGCCATCGGTACCGTAGGGGACATTGTGCCGCTGCACGGTGAAAACCGCAGCCTTGTTCGCCTGGGGCTTAGCATGATGCAGGATAATTTGCGCGTGGGTCTTGCGCAGCTGATGGAAATAGCGGGGGATAGCAGCGGCGAAATCACGGTTAATAAAATTGCCTACCGTATTTCTCCGCGCATCAATGCGGCGGGTCGCATGGCGTCGGCGGAGCTTGCGCTCTCTTTGCTGCTGTGTGACGAACCGGAAGCCGCGGCATCTTATGCGCAGGAAATGGACGATGTGAACACCGAACGCCAGAAGTGTGAGGCGGAGATTTTTGCCCAGGCACAGCAGCAAATCATGGCGGAAGGCGGCTGCCCGAGGGATGCAGTACTAGTTGTGGCCGGTGAGGGCTGGCACGAGGGTGTAATTGGTATTGTGGCCGCTAAGCTGGTAGAAAAATTTGGGAAACCCGCCATTGTGTTAAGCGTTTCGCAGGGCGTTGCAAAAGGCTCCGGCAGGAGCTATGACGGCTTTTCTCTGTTCAGCGCGCTGCAGGCGGTGCAGGAGCATTTGCTGCGCTTCGGCGGGCACCATAATGCAGCCGGCATGACTCTGGATACCGGAAATATCCCTGTATTCCGCGAGGCTTTGCATGCCTATGCCAAAGGGCTGGAGCTTCCGTTTCCCGTCCTGCAAATTGATTGCCGCTTAAACCCAGCCTCCTTGCAGCTATCCCTTTTGGATGCGCTGGAAACGCTGGAGCCCTTCGGCGCAGGGAATCCGCAGCCAGTTTTCGGCCTGTTTGCAATGGAGCTCTGTGCAATCACGGAGCTGAAAAACGGAAAATATTTGCGCATAGCCGCGCGCAAGGCGGGGAAGGCGGATGCGCCGGTGCTGCAACTGGTGTACTTCGGCGGCGGTAAGCAAAGCTTTTTATTCCGTCCGGGGGATGTGGTGGATTTCGCCGTCACACTCTCGCGTGACAGCTACCAGGGCACAGAGCGTGTTTCAGTGCTGTTGCAGGACTGCAGACCCTCGAAAACGCGGGAGGAAAAGGTGCTGCCCGCCCTGCGGCTCTGTGAAAAAATTGCCGGCGGCGCACCGTTGACGCGGGAAGAGTGCGCCATGTCCTATGCGAGCCGCGATTTTTGCGCAGCGCTGTATAAGCATTTGCGGGCGCAGGAGCCCGCGCCCTTTGATGCGGAAATCTGCTGCATGCGCATGGGGGACGACGGCACAAACCTCTGCAAAATCCAGGTGGCGTTCGATGCCATGTTGGAGCTGGGTGTGCTGGCGCTGGACGAAACTGGCTGTGTCGCGGTTCCGGAGCTTTCACAAAAGGTCAATATGGAGCAAGCGCCGCTGCTTCAGCGCATACAACAAATGACATAACCGTATACTATTACTGCAAATATAGGGAGGAGGGCGGAAGTGCAAACGGATAATGAGAAAAAAAACATAGAGATAGAGCGGGAGGCACAGGAGCTGTTTGCCGCGCTGTGCGCCAAGCTGGAGCTTGTGTTTGATGCGCAGGAGATGCAACAGGTGCGGGAGGCCTACGAAATTGCCAAAAATGCGCATGGGAAGCAAAAGCGTTCCTCCGGCCAGCTGTTTGTGATTCATCCGATTGCAACGGCCGAGATCCTTGCGGATATGGGCATGGACGCCGAAACGATAGTTGCCGCCCTGCTGCACGATACGGTGGAGGATACCAAGGTCACGCTCGAGCAATTGCAGGAGACCTTTGGTGACGACATTGCAAAGTTGGTGGATGGCGTAACGAAGCTGGGCAAGGTATCCCTTGCAACAAAGGAGGAGGAGCAGGCAGAAAATCTGCGAAAAATGCTCTTAGCCATGTCTCAGGATATCCGTGTGATACTCATTAAGCTCGCTGACCGCCTGCACAACATGCGTACCCTGCAATATAGAACGGAGCAGAAGCGGCGCGATAAAGCGCGGGAAACCCTGGATATCTATGCACCCATAGCGCACCGCCTGGGTATCCGCGCACTGAAAGAGGAACTGGAGGATTTGGCAATCAGCTTCCTCGACCCGGTGGCCTATGAGGAAATTCGGAAATCACTGGAATTGCAAAGCCTCTCCCGGCGGGAGTTTTTGGAGGGTATTAAGGCCAAAATCCTGGAGCGTGTGCACGAAATTGTCCCCGACGCGCAGGTGGACGGGCGCATCAAAAGCGTGCACGGCATATACCGTAAAATGTATATGCAAAACAAAGACTTTGATGAAATCTATGATATTTATGCTGTGCGTATTATCGTCAACACTGTCATTGACTGCTACAACTGCCTGGGCTTGATTCACGATATGTTCCGCGCCATTCCCGGCCGGTTTAAGGATTATATCTCCATGCCCAAGCCCAACCAATACCAGTCTTTGCATACTACACTGATTGAGAAAGAAGGTATTCCGTTTGAAGTGCAAATCCGCACACGTGATATGCACCGCACGGCGGAATACGGTGTTGCCGCGCATTGGAAGTATAAGCAGGGCGGTTCCTACGGCAAGGAGAATATGGAGCAGCGGCTGGATTGGGTACGCCAGATTATGGAAAGCCAGAGCGACCCGGACAGCGGCGAGGATTTGCTGCGCACGATAAAAAGCGACCTGGTGCCGGAGGAGGTCTTTGTGTTCACCCCCAAGGGGGATGTGATTGATTTGCCGCTGGGCGCAACAGTGATTGACTTTGCCTACGCCATTCACTCGGCAATCGGCAACCGCATGGTTGGCGCAAAGGTGGACGGCAGGATTGTGCCGATTGAGTATCAGCTGAAAACCGGCGAAATTGTGGATATTCAGGTATCCTCCCAGCAGGGGAAGGGGCCGAGCCGCGACTGGCTCAAAATTGTGCGCACCAGCAGCGCACGCAGCAAAATCAAGAGCTGGTTTAAAAAAGAGCGCCTGGAAGAAAACATCGTTGAGGGTAAGGCCGAGGTTGAGCGGGAATTCCGCAAAAACTTTATTCGCCTGCCGGAGGAAGCGATGCAAAAGTTTCTGCTGCGCATAGCGGAAAAGCAGCATTGCTCCTCCCTGGATGATTTTTATGCCACCATCGGTTACGGCGGCATTTCGGTTGTGCGTTTGATGCCGCACATCAAGGACGAATACAACAAGCTCATCCGGCAGGAAGAGCCTGCGGATGAAATCACGCTTTCCAAACCACGCCGCAGCCGAAAAAGCAGCGAAGGCGTCGTGGTGGAGGGCATTGATAATTGCCTGATTAAATTT
>JAVBPP010000022.1:0-16046 GCA_031549535.1 Oscillospiraceae bacterium | reverse complement strand
TATTACAAAGCCCATTGAAGCGGAGCTGGTGTATAAAGCCATTCGCCATTGGTTGCGTAAAAAGGCATAAAAGGTTATTTTAGGCTACAGTTATTGTGCCTATTAAATAATAAATTATGGAGGGACAATATGGCAAAGGACGATTTAATTATCCTGCTGGCAATGCTGGGTTATATGGCGCTTGTGATTGTAATAGGGCTGCTGTATGCCAAACGCAACCAAAACGCGGACACATTTTTTCTGGGCGGGCGCAGCCTGGGACCCTGGGTTGCTGCAATGAGTGCAGAGGCTTCGGATATGAGCGGCTGGCTGCTGATGGGCTTGCCCGGCGTGGCCTACATATCCGGTGCAGGTGAAGCAGTTTGGACTGCGGTCGGCCTGGCGCTGGGCACCTACTTGAATTGGAAGATTGTTGCCGTGCGCCTGCGCAAATACAGCCAGGTGGCAGGCAACGCCATCACTGTGCCGGACTTTTTCAGCAACCGGTTCCACGACAAGAAGAAAATACTTATGACAGTTGCGGCACTGATTATTTTGGTTTTCTTCACGATTTATGTGGCAACCGGCTTTGTGGCCTGTGGCAAGCTGTTTAACAGTATTTTTGGGCTTGACTACACCACGATGATGCTGGTCTCCGCTGTTATTATTGTAATTTACACGGTTGTTGGCGGCTTTCTCGCGGAGAGCACAACAGACTTTATCCAGGGCATTTTAATGTGCATTTCCTTGGTTATTGTTTTGGTTGTTGGCGTTGCCAGCGCAGGCGGCATTAAAAGCGTTATGGATCACATAAACCAAACGCCCGGCTTTTTCAGCTTAAATCAAATTTTTAGCTTTGAGCTGCAGCAGGCAAAGTCGTTCGGCTTCCTTGCTATTATATCTACAATGGCCTGGGGTCTGGGATATTTCGGCATGCCGCATGTGTTGCTGCGCTTTATGGCGATTCGCAGCTCTAAAGAATTGCGCAAATCTCGCGTGATTGCAACAGTTTGGGTGGTAATTTCCCTGTTTGCCGCTGTGTGTATCGGATTGGTCGGTGCGGCGGTATTTCGCTACAGCTCACCGGAAGGCTTGGTTACGGGCAATCAAGAAACGATTTTTATTGAGATGTCCATGAAGCTGCTGCCGGCAGCGGTTGCCGGAATCATGATGTCCGGCATCATGGCAGCGACCATGAGCACCTCGGATTCCCAGTTGCTCATCACCGCGTCCGCCATCTCACAGAACCTGTTCAAGGGCATCCTGCACAAGGGCGCCTCGGATAAGCAGGTCATGTGGGTCTCCCGCATTACGATTGTGTTGGTTACGGTCATCGGCGCGATTCTGGCTTTAGATGAGAACAGCTCCATCTTCCGCCTGGTTTCGTATGCCTGGGCGGGGTTCGGCGCTTCGTTCGGCCCATTGATTCTGTTTTCTCTGTTCTGGAAGCGAGTCAACCTGCCCGGCGCAGTCGCGGGCATGGTGACCGGAGGCGCGATGGTTATTATCTGGAAAAACTGGATCAGCACCCTCGGTGGAGCGTTCGCCGTTTACGAGTTGCTACCGGCGTTTATCATTTCCTCTATCGTTATTGTAGCGGTAAGCCTTGCCACCAAGGCACCGTCTAAAGAAATTCAAGAGGAATTTGATTCGGTCAAGACGGCTGATATTTAAACCGGTTCATGAAACCCAGCATAAAATCTGAGCGTAGATTTTATACTGGGTTTTTGTTATGCATACAGAATATAGGGGAACAGGATTGCGCAAACAACAAGACAGAGAGGAGTTTTCAAAATGCCGGAGCTGCCAGACCTTGAAGTGTTTAAAACAAATATTTTCAACCGATTAACGTCCAAACAGTTAGTGGGCGTTTGTGTCTGGAATCACCAGAAAGTGAATGTCCCTCAAGGTATTGTGGAGGGAGGATTAGTTGGCAGAAGCTTAGCAAAAATTGACCGTGTGGGGAAAGAATTAATTTTTGATTTTGGCGAAAGCCAAACTGTTTCTGCCCATCTCATGTTGAACGGAGAAGTTTCCATTGTAGAGGAGCGCGCGGTTGACGGAATTCGGTTTAAAATATTCTCGTTTCGTTTTGGGGCTGAAACATTGGTTTTTAGCGACAAAGGAGGGCTGTGCACCATAAAGTATTTACCAAAACCCAGCAAGGTGCCGGATGCATTTGATGACGCGTTTACGCTGGACTATTTTCTTGCAACAGCGAAAAAGAAAGCGCTCACCAACATAAAGGCGTTTTTAATTGATCAGAGCATTGTTAAGGGCATTGGCAACGCATACGCGGATGAAATTCTTTGGGAGGCACGCGTTTCACCGTCTTCGCTGGTTGGTAAAATCCCAAATGAAATTCTGGAGAAGCTATACCGCTCGATAGGAACCGTTCTTCATGCGGCGGTGGAATCCATACAACGCCTCGCTCCCGCAATTATTTCGGGGGAGGAGCGGAGCTTTTTAAAGGTTCATACAAAACTCAGGAAGGAAACAGAGACCGGCTTCCCGATTCAGGTGGCAAGAGTTGTTTCGAAAATAACCTATTTTACAGAAGAACAGATACTTTATTGAGGGAAGTTACTGCCATGATAAAAGCACTGCTGTTTGATTTTGACGGTGTTTTAACCTTGGATGAAACAGGGTCAAAATCGATTTGTAACTACATATCAGAAAAAACAGGCGTTGAACAAGCCGCTTTTCAAGAGGCATACAGACTGTACAACGCAGAGCTGTTGACCGGCAAGCTGAAGCATGAAGATATCTGGCAACGTATTTGTGACGCAGTTGGGCAGCAGATTAAACTAGAAATACTCCATGATTCGTTTATTCATACACCGATTAACACAGACATGCTTGCCCTCGTGCAGCAACTGAAAGAAAAGAATTACAAAATTGCTATGGTGACAGATAACAAGGCTGACCGCATCAGGGATATTGTTGCGCATCACGATTGGGGCGCGTTGTTTGACTGTATCGCTGTTTCGGCGGAGATAGGTTCCGGGAAGAATCAGGAGGAGATTTTTCATTCGGTGCTTCACAGCTTAGCGCTTGAACCGGATGCGTGTGTTTTTATTGATAATACGCCGGAAAATCTGCTTGTGCCAAAAAGGCTTGGCGTAAAAACTGTTTTCTTTGATTATCACAGAAATGATGTAACGGGCTTGACGCGGGAATTGCAAACGTTAGGAATTGCATCGGTGTAGTCAATTGCAATAAATAAGAATGTGATACTTGAAAAATTCTGGAAGTATTGCTATACTGTACCCGGCGTAAAATTTATGGAAAAAGGGGATATCGTTATGGCAATGATACAAACCATCTTTATTGGCTTTTTAACCATGCTGCAGGTGTTTTTTGCGTCAATCTTTATTCTGCCGCCTGCAAAAACCGCCGTGGACTATGGCGGAGACCCTTATGTGCAGGAGCAGATTGAGGACTATCTGCCGATTTATGAAAACGGGGAAAGCAAATACGCAATTATTTTGGCGGATGATGCGGACGCCTCTGTGCAGACCGGCGCCAAATGGCTGCAGGAGTTTATCGGGAAAATGACAGGGGATAGCCTGGACATTTATAAGCGCAGTGAATTTGCCGCTTTTCAGGCGGAAGGCTATACCAATTATATTGCGCTTGGCAATACCGGCCTGGATGCAGGCGCGCTGGACACAGAGCTTGCGCAGCTGAAAAACGAAGGCTTTGTGAAAAAGGTTGTCGATGATAATATCTATATCTGCGGGTTGGGGCGCGGCACAATGTATGGCTGCTCCAGCTTTTTGGAAGAACAACTTGGCTGCCGTTGGTTTACGCCGGAGCTTAAGGTAATTCCCGAAAATAAGAACATTGCCATTGACCGCAACTTAAACAGTGTGCAGAATACCGCGCTGGAATACCGGGATGTGTATTGGCAGGTGGTGAACCAAAGCCCGGAGTGGAAGGCATTTCATAAAATCAACACCGGCATGGGTTCTTACCTCGATGCATCCTACGGTTATGGCGTGAATTATATTGATTTTTGCCACACCATGGAGCGCTTGGTGCCCGCAGACACTTATTTTCAAGAGTACCCGGAGTATTTCTCCTGGCGCACAGATCAGAATACTTGGACAACGGAGCAGCGCTGTTTGACCAATTCGGAAGTGCTGCGTATTACCATAGATAATGTCTTTGCGAAAATAGACAGTGCGCCGCCCGATTTCAAAATCATGTCCGTGACGCAGAACGACAACAACGGCGTTTGCCAGTGCGCAAACTGTTTAGCCAAGGATGCGCAGTACGGCGGCCCCTCCGGTACAAATATCTGGTTTGTCAACCAAGTGGCAGATGCGGTGAAAGCGCGTTATGGTGATAGAGAAATTTACATTGATACCTTTGCTTACGACTACACCACCCCCGCCCCAAAAAATATTGTGCCGCGGGACAATGTCATAGTACGCCTTTGCTCCATAGGTTCCTGTTTCTGCCACCCGATAGACAAGTGTGGGCACTCCAAGGGCGATGGATTGCTGGAGACCTATCAAGAAAAACCCTCTACATTTGCAAAGGATATCGAGGATTGGGCGAAAATTTGCAACAAGCTGTATGTTTGGGACTACACAACCAATTTTAAGACTTATTCCATGCCGTTCCCAAATCTGCAAGTGCTGGCGAACAACATTCAATTTTTCATCAAAAATAATGTAGTCGGCCTGTTCGAGCAGGGGAATTATGACGGCGGCAAAAACGGTGAATTCGGCGAGCTGCGCGCCTATCTCCTAACCAAGCTCATGTGGACACCCACTGCGAATGTGGATCATTTGATGAAGGAATTTATGGGCGCTTATTACGGCGAGCAGTCCGCTCCCTATGTGCGCGAATATCTTGACTTGATTACCAGAAAAACAATTGACACCTCGCACCTGTTTATTTTCAACCGTCCGGAGCAAAACACCAACTTCACTACGGCGGAGTTAAAAAAATTTGACGCTCTTTGGGATAAGGCAGAAGAAAACGCCGGGAGTGAAACGCAGCTGCGAAACATTCAGTGCTCCCGCCTCTCTCTGCGCCACTACAAGGCGAATATGGTGAAATGCGAGTTCTCCTTATTCAACCCCAATCGGGTACAAGAGAATAAAAAGCTGTTTGAAGATTCTGTGATGCTTGGCATGAACAGGCTCAAGGAAACTGAACCCATGTATGAGCCTTATGATGCATACGTTTGGACACTGCGCCCCATTGAGTGGGCGGATCCGCTTGCCTGGGTGTTGTTTGTCCAGGAGGATAAGGTTGCTCCGTTAGATTTAGCTGCATACCGCGCGGAGCGCCAAAAGTAATAGGAGAAATCACAGCTTCATCCCCGCCGCGGCTAAAACATGCCTGCAGTGGGGATGAGTTTTTTCCTTACCCAGATAGGGAAATCTCATTTGACAAGCCCCCTATATATGGTATATAATACAGTTGCGAACATTTGGGCACACTTATAAAAATGTAAATGTTAAGGGGAATCAAGCGACCTATGCCGAAAAAGGCTGCATATGGGAATGAAAGCATCACACAGCTCAAGGGCGCGGACAGGGTCCGCAAACGCCCGGCTGTTATTTTTGGTTCGGACGGCCTGGAGGGCTGCCAACATGCCATCTTTGAAATCGTCTCCAACTCTGTTGACGAGGCGCGCGAGGGGAACGGCGATAAAGTTGTTGTTACCCGCTACAGCGATCACAGCGTTTCCGTGCAGGATTTCGGCAGCGGCTTGCCGGTGGATTATAACAGCAAAGAAAACCGTTATAACTGGGAATTGGTGTTTTGTGAACTCTGGGCAGGCGGAAAGTATGATTCCAACGATGGCGGCAGCTATGAGTATTCCTTGGGGCTCAACGGTTTGGGTCTTTGCGCCACGCAATACGCTTCCGCCTATATGGAGGCCGAGGTCAAGCGGGACGGCTTCCGCTACACCCTGCGCTTTGAGCAGGGCAATCCCGTGGGGGAGATGACAAAGGAACCCTATAATAAAAAGGACACTGGCACCTTCATCAAATGGCTGCCGGATTTGCAGGTGTTTACAGATATCGCCGTCCCGCTTACTTATTTTCAAGATACGCTCAAACGCCAATCCATCGTCAACAAGGGTGTGCGTTTTATTCTGCAGGATGAACGCGAGCAGGGCGGGTTTGAAAAATATGAGTATTATTATGAAAATGGGATACAGGACTATGCAAACGAGCTGGTGGGGGAGAGTTCTCTCACCCCTGTTCAATTCTGGCAGGCAGAGCGCGTAGGGCGTGACCGCGCCGACCAGAAGGATTATCGCTTGAAAATGAATGTGGCGCTTTGCTTTTCAAACAAAACGCAGATGAAAGAGTATTACCACAATGCCAGCTGGCTGGAATATGGCGGCGCTCCGGATAAGGCAACGCGCAGCGCTCTGGTTTCACAAATTGATGCCTACCTCAAACAGAACGGTAAATATGTGAAGACGGATTCTAAGATAAGCTTTCAAGATATTGAGGATTGTTTGGTTTTAATTATCTCCTCCTTTTCCACCCAAACCTCCTATGAAAACCAGACAAAAAAGGCCATCAACAATAAATTTATCCAAGAAGCGATGACGGAGTTTTTGCGGCATCAGCTGGAAGTGTATTTCATTGAAAACAAGCTGGATGCTGATAAAATCACCGACCAAGTGCTGGTCAACATGCGCAGCCGCGTCAAGGCCGAAACTACACGCCAGAGCCTAAAAAAGACACTACAAAGCGCCAATGATATGACAAACCGCGTGCAGAAATTTGTGGATTGCCGCAGCAAGGACATGGCAGTACGGGAAATTTTTATTGTGGAAGGCGATTCCGCGCTCGGCGCTTGTAAGCAGGCGCGTAACTCCGAATTTCAGGCAATCATTCCGGTGCGTGGGAAAATTTTAAACTGCTTAAAAAGTGATTATCCTAAAATCTTTAAAAATGAAATTATAACAGACTTGATTAAGGTGCTTGGCTGCGGGGTAGAGGTCAAAAGCAAGGCGAGCAGCGAGCTGTCCTCCTTTAATCTGGAAAATCTGCGTTGGAGCAAGGTGCTTATCTGTACAGACGCAGACGAAGATGGATTTCAGATCCGCGCACTGATTCTAACCATGATTTACAAGCTAATGCCCACTTTATTAGAAGAGGGAAAGGTCTATATCGCGGAGTCCCCGCTGTATGAAATCACCAGCGGAAATGAAACTTGGTTCGCCTATTCTGAAAAGGAAAAAGTTGAGGTGCTGGAACAGCTTGGCAGCAAAAAGCATACGTTGCAGCGCTCCAAAGGCTTAGGTGAAAATGATGCGGATATGATGGCGGTTACCACAATGAATCCCGAAACACGCCGTCTGGTCAAGGTGGAACCTGCATATGCAGAAGAGACCGCGCGTATGTTTGATATTTTACTGGGCAACAACCTTGCGGAGCGCAAGATATTTATTGCTGAAAATGGTAACCGCTATATTGATATGGCGGATGTCAGTTAGAAAGAGGAAGAACGATTATGCCTCGAAAAAAAATGCCGGATAACAAGCAGGAAACCGCTTTGATGCCGGGCGTGCATATTGTCGGCTCCGGTGAAGTGGTCAGCCAGCCGATTACGGAAACGCTGGAAACCAACTATATGCCCTATATTATGAGCGTCATCCTCTCCCGTGCAATTCCGGAGATAGACGGCTTTAAACCCTCCCACCGAAAGCTTCTGTATACCATGTATAAGATGGGTCTGCTCACGGGGAATCGTTCTAAGTCAGCGAATATTGTGGGCAGAACGATGCAGCTCAACCCTCATGGAGACGGCGCGATTTATGAGACGATGGTGCGCCTTTCCAAGGGGAACGAAACGCTGCTGCATCCCTTCGTGGATTCCAAGGGCAATTTCGGAAAAGCCTATTCCCGCGATATGATGTGGGCGGCGTCCCGTTATACGGAAGCGAAGCTGGACGTTATCTGCAACGAGCTGTTCCGGGACATTGACAAAGACACGGTAGATTTTGTTCCGAACTATGATAACACCATGCAGGAACCGGTCTTACTGCCTGTAACATTTCCAACCATTTTAGTAAACAAAAATTTAGGCATTGCCGTGGGTATGGCAAGTTCTATCGCATCCTTCCATCTGGAGGAAGTTTGCCGCACCACAATTGCGCTGCTCTGCAACCCGGAACATGATGTTGCGGATACCTTGAAAGCCCCGGATTTTTCCGGCGGCGGACAATTGCTCTATGACCGGGAGGCCCTCCAAAATATTTACAACACCGGTGTAGGCAGTGTGCGCATCCGTGCAAAGTACCGCTATGATAGGGCAAACAACTGCATTGATGTCATTGAAATTCCGCCCAATACCACAGCCGAAGCAATCATTGAAAAAATTATTGAGCGCGTTAAGGCAGGCACACTGAAAGAAATCAGCGATGTGCGCGACGAAACGGACCGCAACGGCCTGAAAATCACCATTGACCTCAAACGCGGCGTAGACGCGGATAAGCTGATGCAGCGCCTGTTTAAACTCACCACCCTGGAAGATAGTTTTTCCTGCAACCTCAATGTGCTTATCGCCGGTGCGCCGCGCGTGTTGGGCGTGAAGGAGCTCCTAATCGAGTGGATATCCTACCGCAGGGAATGCGTACGCAGGCGGGTGTATTTCGAGCTCAACAAGGCAAAGGATCGCCTGCACCTGCTGCGCGGCCTTGCAAAAATATTGTTGGATATTGATAAGGCCATCAAAATTGTCCGCGAAACGGACGAGGAGGCCGAGGTTGTTCCAAACTTGATGATTGGCTTTGGCATTGACCAGCTGCAGGCGGAATATGTGGCCGAAATTCGGCTGCGCCATCTCAATCGGGAGTATATTCTCAAGCGCACCGAGGACATTGCAAAGCTGGAAAAAGAGGTCGCGGATTTAGAGGACATCCTCGCAAAACGGCAGCGCGTGAATGATATCATGATCAGCGAGCTGGAGTATGTGATAAAAACCTATGCTCAGCCGCGAAGGACGGAAATCATCTATGTAACGGAGGATGAAGAAGAGGAGTCGGAGGAAGAAGTGCCGGATTATCCCGTGCACCTGTTCTTCACCCGGGAGGGTTACTTCAAAAAAATCACACCGCTTTCTCTGCGCATGAGCGGGGAGCAAAAACTCAAGGACGGCGACGAAATCGCACAGGCTGTGGAGAGCAGTAATGCGAGAGAGTTGCTCTTTTTCACCAACCGCTGTCAGGTCTATAAATCCCGCGCGGCGGATTTTGACGACACCAAGGCAAGCGTGTTGGGTGATTTTGTGGCAACCAAGCTCGGCATGGATCCGGGAGAGAATGCCGTGTATATGGCTGTGACAGATAAATATGTTGGTTACATGCTCTTTTTCTTTGAAAACGGCAAGGTCGCCAAGGTGGATATGGAGGCTTACAGCACCAAAACAAACCGTAAGAAGTTGATCAAAGCTTTTTCGGATAAATCCCCGGCTATCGCGATGCTATATTTGGCCGAGGATACAGAGCTGGTACTGCAATCCTCAGCGGGGCGGTATTTGCTGCTTCATACCGCCGCGGTTTCCGCGAAGAGCACAAAGGATACCCAAGGTGTTGCGGTGATGACCCTGCGCAAGGGGCATCGTGTGCTGCAGGTGACGCCCTATCAAGAGGGGCAGTTTGATAAACCCTACCGCTACAAGGCAAAGAACCTGCCCGCAGCAGGCTCCACATTAAGCGAGGACGACAAGGGTGAGCAATTGTCGCTGATATAATTTGAAATAAGGAGCAAAACTATGGTTTTTGAATCGATACCCAAAATTCCGTTTGAGGGTGCGCAGAGTAAAAATCCGCTGTCTTTCCGTTACTATGACGCGGCGCGTTTGGTGGCGGGCAAGCCCATGCAGGAGCATCTGCGCTTTGCCATGAGCTGGTGGCACACCCTCTGCGGCGGCGGCTCGGATATGTTCGGCGCGGAATCCATGGACAAAAGCTTTGGCGGTAAAACGCCGCGTGAAGTGTATGACAACAAAATTCTGGCGGGCTTTGAGCTGATGGAAAAGCTGGGCATCGGCTATTTCTGTTTTCATGACGCGGATATCGCGCCGCAGTGCGAAACCCTGGCGGAAACCAACGCGCAGCTGGATGCATCTATTGCATTAATTCAGAGGGAGATGCAACGAACCGGAATTAAATGCCTGTGGGGGACGGCAAACCTCTTCAGTCACCCGCGTTATATGTGCGGTTCCGGAACGGCACAGAACCCGGAAGTCTTTGCCTACGCGGCGGCACAAATCAAAAAGGCGCTGGATATGACTGTGCTGCTCGGTGGCACAGGCTACGTGTTCTGGGGCGGGCGCGAGGGCTATGAAACCCTGCTGAACACGGATATGGGTGCGGAGCTTGACCATATGGCGTACTTAATGCGACTCGCCGTCGATTACGGGCGCAGCATCGGCTTTCAGGGCGATTTTTATATTGAACCCAAGCCGAAGGAGCCGACCAAGCATCAATATGATTTTGATGTGGCGACAGTTCTCGCGTTTCTGCGAAAATATGGTTTGGAAAGCGACTTCAAAATGAATGTGGAGGCGAACCACGCCACCTTGGCGGGTCACACCTTCCAGCACGAGCTGCGTACAGCGCGTGTGAATGGCGCATTCGGCTCCATAGATGCCAATCAGGGCGATATGCTGTTGGGCTGGGACACAGATCAGTTCCCAACCAATCTTTACGACACCACGCTTTGCATGTATGAGGTGCTGCTTGCGGGCGGCTTTACAAATGGAGGGCTTAACTTTGACGCAAAAACAAGGCGGGCAAGCAACGGCTATGAAGACTTGTTCTATGCGTATATTGCCGGCATGGACGCGTTTGCCTACGGTCTGCTGGTTGCGCAGCGTCTGTTAGAAGACCGTGTGCTGGAAGATTTTATTGCCAAGCGTTACAGTGGCTTCGCAAGCGGAATCGGCGCAAAAATTACGCAAAAACAAACCAGCCTCACAGAGCTTTATGAGTACGCCTTACAGCAAACAACAGCTGTCTATGCGGAAAGCGGCAGGCAGGAATATCTGGAGCATCTGGTAAATCAATATATCATCAACACGGGAAGGGTCTTATAGTCATGCTGCAAGCTCTCACAGGGAAACAACCCGCAATCCATCCTGAGGCGAGGTTTGCTTCAACCGCTGTCATCCTCGGTGAGGTTAGCTTGGAAAAACAAGCGAATATCTGGTACGGAGCCGTTCTGCGCGGAGATATGGGCAGCATCACCATCGGTGAGAACAGCAATGTGCAGGATAATGCCGTGGTGCATTGCGGCTTAAATGCCCCTGTAACACTTGGGAAAAACGTTACGGTAGGGCATGCTGCCATTCTTCACGGCTGCACAGTGGAAGACAATTGTTTGATTGGCATGGGCGCAATCCTGTTGGATCATTGCGTCATCGGTGCGGGTTCCATCATTGCGGCGGGCAGTTTGGTTACACAGGGGACAGTAATCCCGCCAAACAGTATGGTTATGGGTTCGCCCGCTAAAGTGAAGCGCGAGGTCGCGCCGCACGAATTGATGGCAACCAAAGCCAATGCGCGGCTTTACTGCGAGGAGGCAAACCTACAGCTGGAAACTGTTTCGGAATCTTGAGAAAAATATTAATAAAACTTAAAAAACTTAGCGAAACCCCTTGCAATTTTAGGCAAAATGATGTATGCTAAGGGCGTAAAACAGGGCGTATGCCTTGTAATATTGAAAGGAGCTATTATCAATGGAAGAATTTTTGGCTTTAATTATGGAAAAATTGGACGTTATTTACAACTTTATTATGAACGAAGTCTTCGGGAAGCTCGATGGGCTTATGGATCAATTCATTGAGTGGTTGGCCATCTAATTTGTGAAGTGTTGTAACCAATAGATACAGTGGGAAATTGTGCGCTAAGCGCATGAAGCGCTCTATCTAGTGATTGCATAACAAAATTCACGAAAAAAGTATTGCATTTTTCAGTGTCCTGTATCACATTATCATCTATGGACGGCTATAAGGAAAAGACAAAATTAACAGGAGGTATACGTGTGAAAAAGTTGTTAGCTGTTATTATGTCTGTTGCGTTGCTGTTCGGGACAATGTCGGTTATTGCGTCTGCAGGCTTGGTTGATTCGGAATGCCAATGCGAAGAAGGTTGTCAAGGTTGCATAGACAATGCTTGCCATCTTGCTGAGAAAGATTGCACATGCAATCCGCCTGAAGAAGAACTTAATGGCTTTGCAGCATTTTGGAGTAATCTCTTTGACTGGCTGAAAGAGGCGTTTCGCAGCATCGGCATTGAGTTTCAGGAGTTTCAGGAGTTTTTACAAAAGATAATCGACTATCAATGGAAGAATTCTTGATTTTAATCATGGGAAATTGGATATTATTTACAATTTTATTATGAACGAAGTCTTCGGAAAGCTTGAAGGGCTTATGGATTAATTCATTGAGTAGTTGGTCATCTAATTTGTGAAGTGCTGTAACCAGCAGATACAGTGGGAAATTGTGCGCTAAGCGCATAAAAGCGCTCTATCTAGTGATTGCATAACAGAACTCACAAAAAAAGTATTGCATTTTTCAGTGTTCTATGTTACACTAACATGTATGGAGGGCTATAAGCCCAAAGACAAAATTTAACAGGAGGTATATCTGTGAAAAAGTTTTTAGCTATTATTATGTCTGTTGCGTTGCTGTTCGGGGCAATGTCAGTTATCGCTTCTGCAGGTTTAATTGACCCGGAATGCCAATGCGAAGATGGTTGCCAAGGTTGCATAGACAATGCTTGCCATCTTGTTGAGAAAGATTGCGAATGCAATCCGCCTGAAGAGGAAGAAGAAGAAGTCAATGGCTTTGCAGCATTTTGGATTAATCTCTTTGATTGGCTGGAAGAGGCATTCCGTCACATCGGCATTGAGTTCCAAGAGTTTTTCCAGCTGTTCAGCGACATGATTTTTGAGCAGTTTGGCTGGTTTGATGAATACGTAAACGGCTGATTTGAGCAAAACAAAGTCACAGCGCATGGTGTTACACCATGCGCTGTGTTTTTTGTGCTATAAGGTCAACCGTAAGTTGCGCAACTTTATGTGCGGCTTAGTCGTAAGAATATTCCATGCAAACGGGCTCCATGCTACAATATAGCCATATTTGAATGGAAGGGAAGACTGTTATGAATACTCTTTATATCGGTAAACGAATCATGAATCTTCGCAAGGGGCGGGGCTATACCCAGGAAAAGCTGGCGGAGCTGCTGCAGATCAGTCCGCAGGCAGTTTCCAAGTGGGAAAACGGACATGCTCTGCCGGAGACAGCTTTGCTGCCCGGACTTGCCAAGGCCTTGGATACCAGCATTGATTTCATTTTGACGGATAACCAATTGCAGATTCTCGCAGCATTTTATGGAGACGGCTTGGAAAACTGTGAGGTAACAGACCGACTGAACCAGTTGGTGCAACATGACTGCCTGGAGTTGGAGGTCGGTGCATCCTCACTCGCCTGCCCCTTAGATTATAACCGCCCAAGGTACCTCATCGTAAGCTATCAGACCCCGGTCGGTGTTTTCTATGCCTTTGCGCAGGAAGGGAACACGCTGCAGCTGGGTCTGGATTCCAGGGATTATCAGCAAAGCGATGAGGTTCAAATCATTGCGGCATGCTATGGAACGGCAAAATCAAAATCTGACGTAATGCATAAAATGGAGCATTATCGTGTGTTTAATTGGAGCGAGTATGCGGCCAACCACGAGACCTTCCCCAGTTCGCCAAACAATGATGAGCGCGAACACCTAACCTTCGTCTATCTCTGTAAAGATGGCATACGGCTTGTTAGCTGTGCGGAAGGGGAGAGCATTGCCTACCTTGCGGATCGGAGCGCCATGGTGCGCAAACAAAACAGCGGTGAGCATTTGATTCCTCGCGTTCCGCTATTACCGGAATTTGGTAAGGGTTGGGATTGCTCTTGGGCGGCGGCGCTGACGGCAGCACTGCAGGCGATGGATGTTCAAACCGACTACGAACATGTTATGGGTGTGTCCGGAGCCTGTTACCGCCTGGCGTTTTGTTCTCCAGAGTGGGATTACAGCTCCGTGGACGGGCTGGTTGCTTATGATTATGCCACGCCCGGGTATCGCGCATTTGGTTTTACGCCGAAATTTGCCGGACGTGTGGATAAGGGGGAACGCGCGCAGGAGCGTAAATATATGCTGGAACAAATTCGTCATAACATGCCGGTTTTGGGCATCAATTTACGCGTTGCGGCAGAGTGGGGTGTCATCTGCGGCTACAGGGAAAATGGTGAGGAGCTGTTATGCCGTTCCAAATACGATGCGCACGTCTTGGAATCCCCCGGTTTTGAAAGCGGAAAAAGTAATGCATACAATTACCTTCCTGTCGAAAATTGGCCGTTTATCATCACCTATTTTGACAACAAAGTAATTCCGCCGACAGATAAGGAAAATTTGCTGCAGTCTCTGCGAATCTTCATTGATGGCGCAAAACAACTTAGCGCACGCGGTTGCGCCATGGGGCTATATGCCTATGAGGTGTGGATGCGGGATTTGCTGGACGAAAAATGGTATCGCAGGCACAATGATGAGCGGTTCGCACGCCGATTTTCCGTGAATCAGTTTTGTTCCCTGGCCTTGCTTGACGCCAGAAAGGCTGCCCTTAGCTACTTGAGTGAAAATAAATCTTTGCTGCCGGAAAAAAGTAAGGAGATGGAGCAAATTGTCTCGCTGTTTCAAGAGATATCAGAAAAGGCCAAAGAGATTCACAAATTGTTAGATTCGGGCGAATATCTGGAAGGCAAGCGGGCAAGGCGCTTTTGGACAAAAGAAATGCGTGAGCAACAAGCAACCCTCCTTGGGCAAATGCAAGCGGCAGAAGAGCGGGCGCTCATGCTTGCGCAGCAGCTGTGTGCGGCCATGTTATAGCAATAACCCTGCAGAAACACAGGGTTGCAAACGGCAAAAAAATAGACAAACCCTTGTGCTACAACGGATTGTCCATCTCTATATAAATTCTATTTTTTCTCTGGCGCGCTTGAAGGGACTCGAACCCCTGACCCACTGCTTAGAAGGCAGTTGCTCTATCCACCTGAGCTACAAGCGCAAAAAGCGAAGAGTTGGAGCGGGTGATGGGAATCGAACCCACACAACCAGCTTGGAAGGCTGGGATTCTACCATTGAACTACACCCGCAAAGCATAGAACATATCAACTCCGCAACTCTTAGTATTTTAGCAAAAAGGCGTTCACGTGTCAAGAGTAAAATCGGAATTTATTATCATATAGAGGGAACCACTCGGTATTATGAATGGGAAGGAATGGTTCCCTCTGCGTACCTGTTATTATTTTACTGTGATTTTACAAGTCGCCGTTCTACGGTTAAAGGTTGTTACCGTAATCGTTGCTGTGCCCACTGCCTTGGCGGTGACAAGACCGTTTCTGTCCACGATTGCCACTTTTGTGTTGCTGCTAGTGAACGTACGCTGATTGCTCGCTGCACCAGAGTTGACAGAGCTGTGCAGGCTTAGTTTGCCTCCCTTGCTCAAGGTTTTGCTTGTGCAGTCCAGTTTGATGGAACTGGGCGCGGCTTTGACCGTTACCGTGCAGTTGGACTTTCTGCCATTAAAGCTGGTGACGCTAATGGTCGCCGTACCCGCCTTTTTACCGGTCACAACGCCGCTTTGATCCACAGTTGCAACCGCTGCATTCGAGGAAGAATAGCTGCGTTTTAGGCTGGCCGCACCGCTGTTAACGGCAGAGGTCAGTTTCAGCGTTTTTTCCCCCACGCCGATTGAGGCGCTCTTTTTGCTGATGGTGATGGAACTGGGTGCAGCTTTGACGGTTACCGTGCAGTTGGACTTTCTGCCGTTAAAGCTGGTGACGGTAATGGTTGCTGTACCCACCTTTTTACCGGTCACAACGCCGCTTTGATCCACAGTTGCAACTGCTGTATTGGAGGAACTGTAAGTGCGTTTCATGCTCGCTGCGCCACTGTTGACCGCTGAGGTCAGTTTCAGTGTTTTTTCCCCTACGCCGATTGTTGCACTCTTTTTATTGAGAGTGATAGATGTTGGGGCTGG
>JAVBPP010000100.1:0-24963 GCA_031549535.1 Oscillospiraceae bacterium | reverse complement strand
CAAACCCATTACGCCGCTCATGTCGCTCCTCAGCGTTGCACTATCCTGCGTAATGGTAAAGCCCTTTTACTATAGCTGATATCCTTTGATTTTGGAAGAGCAAAAACCCATGTTGTCCTTGACACGGGGTACACTTTACTTGGTATAGACACGGAAACCAAAAAGACCAAAAAGAGTTTTTCCTAAAAGGCTACCGTGAAATGCTCCGGCAGATTGAGCCAGAAACAATCATATGCTACAATAATCCGTTTCCGGAAATGGACGGCAATATCATATTCGTTGACTACGACTTGAGTTCGTGGCGATATATGAACGACGACCCGTATGTGCCGTCAACCTTCGCAAAATACATTTGCGGATTGGAGCCGGTACCCCGAAACAGCGACCTTGTCATAATACCAATCACCATTAAGAATACTTTCTGCAAAATTCGGCAAGAGCGCATACATGAAACGCTCGTTACCCAATTTTGCAAGTATTCTAAAATGGGATTGGTATAAAAAGCGGATATATACCCGTTTCTAATTCTCTGATCAAAGGAATGGGAAGCGCCGAGGGCGGAGAATGGAGGCCTGCAAAAGAAGAGGATGAACGGTTTTTGGGGGAACCGGGGGAAATTATTAGAAGCCGGACAGATGGAAAAAAAGGGGGATATGATAGAGAAACAAAAATTGGAGATGATGGTAAAGCTTTAAAAGAAAGACATTACACTGATCATGATAATTTAACGGCTCATTCCGATCCTCATGACCATGAAATTGACTGGAGTAATGGCCATCCCAAACCCGGTCCGCCAATCAATTATCCTGATACAGTTCCGGAATTTAAATCTTATGAGGTAAATGATATGCCCAAAATTATTCATTCAAGTAATTTTGAAGATAGAAGGTTCAAAACAATTAGTGATTTTACATGGTGCGTAAATAATGGAGGCGAAATCGAATTTGAATTTGCAGAAAGAGTTTTTGGCGTTTTTTCGCAATTAAAGCGCACCCCGGAATCTCCATTGCAGATTCTAATTTGCGAAAAATTTGTAGACGACCAAGAGAAAACTGAAAAGTGGTGCGATACTGCCGATGAGGTTTTGGAGTATAGAATTGGTGATAATTGTTTGCGTAATGTAATCACAAAAGTTGTAGTCTGGGATAGAACAATATAATAGCACTTTGAAAAATATGCTGATGAAGAGTTTCTGAATTCAAAGGCTTTATGAGGGGATTGAAAAGTATGGTGAAAAAATATATCGGGAAAAGGGGAATGCTTAAATTTTACGACTATTAGCGACTTTAAATACTGTATATCAGAGGATGGAAAATTATATTTATACTAATTCCAAATAGAAAACTCGAATAGATTTGCGTGGATTTTTTGCGCTGTGCGCGGCGGACGACGCAGCCGGGCGCAGACTGGTCAGTCTGATTCGCTCGGCAAGGAGGACAACAAGGCACGGCGCGAAAAAGACCGCAAAGATATCAAGGCTTCTGCTTGGAATTAGTATAAGCTTTGGATTAATACCAATCATCATTAAGAATACTTTCTGCAACATTCGGCAAGAGCGCATACATGAAACGCTCGTTACCGAATTTTGCAAGTATTCTAAAAGGTGATTGGTATAAAAAGCGGATATATACCCGTTTCTAATTCTCTGACCAAAGGAATGGGAAGCGCCGAGGGCGGAGAATGGAGGCCTGCAAAAGAAGATGATGAACGGTTTTGGGGGAAACCGGGGGAAATTAAAGAGACAATTGCCAGAGGCGGTTATCGCAGAAGCACAAAAATAGGAGCCGATGGTAAGGCAATCAGGGAGAGACATTGGACGGATCACGGACATCCTAAATATCATTCCGATCCACACGACCATGAAATTGATTGGTCTAAGGGATTTTCCAATCCTGGTTATCAACAGAATTATTTGATTGATACTTCTCCAGAATTTAAACATTTAACAGGAAGGTTGAAAATGATGAATAAAATAACTATCATCCCTCCAGAAACAGATATGAATTTTGAATCAATTAGTGATTTCAAATGGTGTATGATACGAGGGGGTGAGGTGAATTTCATATGGAACGGAAAAATGTTCGTGGCTTTTGGCAAAACCAAGAACCCCGCAACGTCTCAAATTGAAGTTCTTATTGCCGAAGGGTATTATGAAAAAGATGGTGTCCCATATAATTTAGCGAGCCATGAACCCTGTAAAGACGCAGATGGACATTTTTATGAAACAGCAGATGAAGCGCTCGAATACTTAATTGATGGCGTACGACTACATGATATAATCACAAAGGTCAAGGTAACAGACCGGACGATATAATCATAAATTTACAACGGCGGGGACGAGACCTCGCGTGCTTTCTTTGGGTTTATGGGCGGTCGGCGCGTGGCCACAATACCAATCCCAAATAAGAAAACCTTTATTATTTTCCTCGGAAAAGCACATACAGAAAAGCTTTTCCGAGGAAAATAAAGGTGTTTCTAATTGGTATGATGATAAAAGGGATTCACTAAAAACCTATGCTGAGCAAATTTTGCGGTGTGGAAACGCAAACCTTTTTGTGGTTTTACACCGCAAAACTCTATACAATATGATTGGCTTGATGGATTTCCTAATTTTGGAAGGCAAATAAATTATCCTGATACAATACCGGAATTTAAGGAGCTGATAAATGTGAAGAAATATATCGAAAATAGTGACCCTGAAGAGTATAATTTTAAAACACTTAACGACTTCAGCTGGTGCATGAAACGAGGAGGTGAGGTAAATTTTATATGGAACGGAAAAATGTACGTGGCTTTTGGAAAAGTGGAAAATCCAAAAACATTAAACATAGAAATTTTTATTGGAGAGGGATATTATAAAAAAGATGGCATTGCTTACAATGCGGAAAGTCATGCGCCGTGTGTTGATATAGAAGGTTGTTTTTATAAAACTGCCGACGAAGCGCTGGAACACAGGATTGATGGTGAAAAACTGCGTGATGTTATAACAAAGATTGAGGTAGTAGAGCGGACGATATGACTGTAATACCAATCCCAAATAAGTTTTCCTCGGAAAAGCACATACAGAAAAGCGTTCCGAGGAAAATAAAGGTATTTCTATAATTGTATTCCAGTCCAATAGTTTTATTTTCGCAGCTCCTATTTCTTTTGCATAGTCCTTTGCTTGATTAAATAATTGTCGACCAATATTTTACCTCTTGCTTTTTCGTCTATGCACATATCATCTATGTCCAAGATTGTCATAGCATAAAACAACTTCTTTCGGTGGCCATTGGGCTCATGTGCGGGACAAAGAGGGGAATAATATTTGCTGTTTTGCAAAACGTTCCGCGTCGGTTCCGTGAAGAAATAGCGTGCTATTCTCTTCATGGTGCAGTTTTTGTTCAAAGCCTGCATGCTCTGAAAGGGTAAACTGCAACACAACGCGCCTTGTATCCACTCCGACGAGTGCCGTAATGACGTCATCCACATCTACGGCATAATCGCAATACAGGTCATGCAGCAACAGCGTATCCCCCTGCTGCTCCGCGACAGCATAGGCTCCAAGCGCCGGAAGGTGCCAAACAGACTCGCTCATAACCGATGTGCAGTAAAACATCAGCAGCCCGATGTTGTTTTCCAGATGGATATCAAAACGGTTTGTTGTTTTTTGCATGGCGTCAATCAACAGCCGCCTGTTTTCCGCCTTGCTCATATCCACCTTCACCGCTGTTCCGGGATGCGAAGACGGCTCTATGCTCTTGGAAAGCTGATATTCCTCTGCTTTTACAAATCCAAATTTAGGGTAAAAATCCAATACGCTGTCATTGGCGAACAGATAAATCATGTCACAGTTCCCTTGCCATTCCGCCATCACCCGCTCCATCAAAAAGCGGCTTAAGCCCAGCCCGCGGAAGCGAGGGTGGGTCATTACGGTACCGATTTGTAGGTATCTTTTTTTCTCTCCCAAAACGATGAAATCCAAAACGCTGACGGATACATTTGCCACAACGTTTTGTTTGTATAGCAAGGAATGCGGTACATAGCTCTCGCCCCAGTAACCGTCTTGATACCAGGTCTCAAAATCGAAATGATAGACTTTCTTCGTCAAAGCGTTGAAGCTTTTTCTGAGCGGAGCATCCTCCCGATAGTCAGACACATATTGATAGGTTTTGTTTCGCAATATAATATCCATATCATTCACACATTAAACCGGAACAGCACCACATCGCCGTCCTGCATGACATATTCCTTGCCCTCACTGCGCATTAAGCCCTTTTCCTTTGCTGCGGCAGTGGAGCCGCAGGCAATGAGGTCGCGGAAGGTAATGACCTCTGCACGAATAAAGCCGCGCTCAATATCGCTATGTATTTTACCTGCCGCCTGCGGTGCCTTGGTTCCCTTTTTAATGGTCCAGGCGCGCACCTCCGGCTGGCCTGCCGTTAAGAAGGACATCAGCCCCAGCAAGTCATAGCTCCTTTGTACCAGTAAATCAAGGCCGCCCTGCGCAATACCAAGGTCGGCGAGAAACAATTGCTTCTCTTCCTCCTCCAGCGCGGAAATCTGTGACTCCAGCTCCGCACAGATGGGTAGCAGCTGTGCCTGCTCCGCCTGCGCAATAGCGGCAACCTTTTGATAGCAGCTGTTTTCTTCAATGCCGCCCGCAAAGTCGTCCTCGCTGCAGTTGCAGGCATAAATCACAGGCTTTGCGCTGAGCAGGGGAAGCTCCGCCAAAAAGGCCTGCTGCTGCTCGTCCACCTCCATGTTCCGCACATTTTTGCCTTCCTCCAGCTGCTTTTGCACCTGTTTGAGGAATTCCAGTTCTACAGCGGCCTGTTTATCCCCCTTCAATTGCTTGGTCACGCGGTCAATGCGTTTCTCGACCAACTCCATGTCGGAGAAAATCAGTTCCAGATTAATGGTCTCGATATCGCGCGCGGGGTCAATGCCGGCGTCCACATGGATGATATCGTCATTCTCAAAGCAGCGCACCACATGCACAATGGCGTCCACCTCGCGAATATGGGACAGGAATTTGTTGCCCAAGCCCTCCCCGCGCGAGGCACCGCGCACAAGGCCGGCGATATCCACAAATTCAATTACGGCAGGGGTCACTTTTTCCGGATGATACAGCTCAGCCAAGGCGGCAAGCCTTGCATCCGGTACACTGACAACACCCACATTCGGCTCAATGGTACAAAACGCGTAGTTCGCGCACTGCGCGCCCGCGTTGGTAATTGCATTAAATAAGGTGCTTTTTCCGACATTCGGCAAGCCTACAATGCCAAGTTTCATATTAAATCTTCTCCTTATGCTAAAATTTCCTGCGCCAGGCTCCCCAGGTGCGCCAGCTGCGCATCGGCCTCCTGCGGCGTTTGTGCAAAGGCACTGAGGTAGAGCTTGATTTTGGGCTCTGTCCCGGAGGGGCGCAGCACCAGGCTGCCATTTTCAAAGAAAAATTTCAAAACGTCCGCTTGGGGCAGATTTATTTTTGTTAGCTGACCACTTACCAAATCCCTGCGCTCACAGCTGAGATAATCCTCCACACTGCGAACAACCGCGGCAGCCAGCTTTTCACGGTAATGCCCGCGCAAATCTTCCATAATAGCCGCAATGCGCTGCCGGCCATCCAAGCCGGGGAGGGTGACAGCCAGTAGTTTCTCCCGATAGCAGCCATAGCGGGCGTCCAATTCTTCCAGCGCCTGGGCGAGGGTTTTGTCGTTCTTTTTATAATACAGCGCCATTTCCGCAATCAAGGCGGCGGCAATCACCGCGTCCTTATCCCGCACAAAACTGCCCGCCAAGCAGCCATAGCTTTCCTCAAAACCGAACACAAATCTGTGTGAGCCGTCCTTTTCCCATGCGGCAATGGTTTCGCCGATATACTTAAAACCCGTGAGCACATCTACAATTTCCGCTCCGTTTTCCGCGCAGATGCGCGCGGCGAGCTCCGTTGTGACAATGGTTTTAATCACCGCCGGGGCAGGCGGCATGGTGCCAAGCTCCTGGTGGCTGCGCAGCAAATAATCGCACAGCAGGGCGCCGGTTTGGTTGCCTGATAAAACCGCATAGTCTCCGTTTTCGCCCCGCGTCAGCACACCGATGCGGTCACAATCCGGGTCGGTGGCAAAAATCAAATCCGGATTACTTTCCTGCGCCTGCCGGATAGCTAACTGATAGACAGCGGGCTCCTCCGGGTTGGGATAGGGGCAGGTTGGGAAGTTGCCGTCCGGCAGCTCTTGTTCCGGCACAACGGAAACGCTGCTGAAGCCCAGCTCCGCCAGCACCCTGCGCACGGGCACATTGCCGCTGCCGTGCAGCGGGGTGTAGAGCACGTTTAACTCCGCGGCGGCAGTGCGCACCATGGACTTGCGCAAAATGAGACCCTTGACCGCCGCATAATACGCATCATCCACCTCCGGGCCGATAAAGCTCAGGTTGCCGCCAGCAAGCGCCTGCTCCAGCGGCAGGAGTTTGACATCCTCAAAAATATCACAGGCCGCAATCTCCGCCGAAATCTCCGCCGCAGCTTCGTCCGTAATTTGGTTGCCTGCGGCGTTATACACTTTATAGCCGTTATATTCCTTCGGATTGTGCGAGGCGGTGATGACGATGCCGCAATCCGCCGCGAGCTGACGCACGGCAAAGGACAGCATGGGCGTGGGGTGCGTTGTTTCAAACAAATGCACCCGCAGCCCGTTTGCGCACAGCACGCCCGCCGCAGTTTGGGCAAACTCCAGCGAGAAATTACGCGTATCGTAGGCGATGCAAACGCTGGGAGCCGCCTTGCCTTTCAGCAAATACTGTGCGAGCCCCTGTGTCGCCTTGCCGACCGTGTAGATATTCATGCGGTTAATCCCTGCGCCGACCTGCCCGCGCAGGCCACCTGTGCCGAACTGTAAATCTTGATAAAAGCATTCGGTAATCAGGGCATCGTCCTCGGCAATTTCCTTGAGCATACAAAGCAGCGCCGGGTCGGACTGCGCAAATAAAAACCAGCGTTTGTATTCGTTTGCCGCATCTTGGGTTGTCATATTGTGTCACCAAATTTCGAAAAATTTATGGATTAATTCAAAACGACTGCAACAATTTTAAATATTTCAAATTCTGCGCTATTAGCTCGTTGCGCTGCTTCACACAGTCCGCGCTGCGCAGGGGATCCGCCGGGGTATGCAGCACATAGTCCACCAGCTGCTCCACCGTGCTGCTTGCCACATGCAGGCGGGTGTCGTCCGAGGCATAATAAATAAACAGCTCGTTTTTCTCGTTCACCACCGCGCCGTTGGTGAACACCACATTGGAAACATCGCCCACGCGCTCCTTGCCGAGCGGCGCAATCAAAAAGCCGGAGGGTTCCGCGATACAATTCCACGGTTCCTGTAAATCCGTCAAAAACGCATAAATAACATAGCGCAGACCAGCCGCTGTGTTGCGCACACCGTGGGCAATATGCAGCCAGCCCTGGGGCGTTTTGATGGGCACTGCGCCCGCACCGTTTTTCACCTCGGTGATGGTGTGATATTTGCGGCTGTTTACAATGGTTTCTTCCCCAATTTCCGGGTTCAGTATATCCGCGCACAGCGCAAAGCCGATTCCGCCGCCGGAGCCGGTGCTGATAAAATCGTCCTGCGGGCGGGTGAAGAAAGCGTATTTGCCGTCAATCAACTCCGGGTGCAGCAGCACATTTCGCTGCTGCGGGGAGCGGGTTTTTAAGTTCGGCAGGCGCTCCCAGTTTTTCAAGTCCTTCGTGCGCACAATGCCCGCAGCGGCGTTTGCGGCGGAGAGGTCGGGATTGCCCTCGTCCTTGCTCTCGGAACAGAATACACCGTAAATCCAGCCGTCCTCATGCTGCGTCAGGCGCATATCGTATACATTTACTTCTTCCGGCTGGGTATCCGGCAGGGTGACGGGGTAATCCCAGAAGCGGAAGCCCTGTGTCGGCTTATCACTCTGCGCTACCGCAAAAAAGCTTTTTCGGTCGTTCCCCTCCACGCGGGCAACAAGATAATATTTGCCGTTTACAAACAGGGCGCCGGAGTTGAACACCGCGTTAACACCAAGCCGCTCCATGGCAAAGGGATTTGTCTTACTATTCATATCATATTTCCACACGGGCGGAATATGCGCGCGGGTGAGCACCGGATTTTCCCAGCGGTCATAAATCCCGTTATAAAATGTGCTTTTGTGGTTGGATTCTCGCAGCAGATTTTCATATTCTTCCATCAGTTCCTGCAGTTTGGGGTGTAACATAACAATAAACTCCTTCTGATATCAATCACCTTTTAGAATGCTTGTAAATTATTGGTATGACACTCTATGTTTTTATCTTCATAATGGTTGACACTACCCTCTGGGTTACTTGGCCGTCTGAAGCACTGAGGTTTAGGCGACGAAATGCCTCCAGTCGGTCGGTGGGCAATTGCTCTTGTTCAAACAGCTCCAGCAGTTCGGAAAAACTTTGCGCCACCGGGCCGGGCACAAACGCCCGGTAAGGGTAATAAAACGCGCGTTCCTTCTCATATTGTTCCAAATCATAGGCATAAAACACACAGGGCTTATCCAGCAGGGAAAAATCCATGCAGATGGAGGAATAATCCGTAATCAGAACATCCGCCAGCAAAACAAGCTCTCCCACGTGCGGCCAGGCTGTCACATCCACCGCCCCGCCCAGCTTCCCCTGTGCGGTATGCACCTGTGGGTGCATACGAACCAGCAGCTGTTTTTCTTCGCCGAAGCGTTCCATAAAAAGAGAGCAATCAAAGTGTGTGAGAATTTCTTTATCGCGCTCGGGTGCGTCGCGGAATGTCGGGGCGTAAAGCACCAGCTGTTTGCCCCGGCACTGCGGAAACTGTGTATCCAGTTTTTCCCGCAGGGCGGCAAGGTTGGGCGGGTGAAAAAAATAATCCGTTCGCGCGGAACCTAACGGTAGCACACGTTCCCGGGGCAGGTGGTAGGCCTCGGCGTTGGAATCCACAACCTCCTCGCCAGAACAGACCACATAGCTCAGCCTCGCACAGCATCGCAAAAGCATCCGCCGCGTTTTTTGCGGCAGTTCTTGGCCGAGGCAATAACGCTTGAACGCGCCCTCCCCATGCCAAAGCTGTGTCACTACCGTTTGCTTTGAAAAATGCAGATAGGCCATGGGCATAAAGTTATCGTTAAGAAAAATATATCTTGCCGTTGCCAGGAGAAAGATATCAATTGTAAAGTAGCGTAGCGCGGAACGTGGGCTCAGGCGGGTGATGAGATGTAAGCGGTATCCCCCGCGTTCCTCCAACGCATGATAGACCGCGCCCAGAGAATCCGCCAGATTCGCATTATGCGCAGAGAGAAACACCACCAAATTTTTCTGAATCGGAAATAAGCGGCAACAGTGGAAGATGATGGCATAGAGCAGGTAAAATAACTGTTTCATTCTTTCAAACTCCCACCTTATCTATGATGCAACAGCCACAGGCAGCCCCAATACAGCGGCCGAACAAGCAGCGGCAGCAGCCTCTTAACCGGCTCGGGCAAAGGCAGGCGCAGCATCAAGCGAAACAGGCGTTCATCCAGCGGGCGGTTCCCGGAAAGATGCAGGCGGAGCCGCGCTTTCGCGTGAAGCCGGGCTTGCCTTCGAAAGCCCTTGTCCGGTAAAAGAACAAGGTTGCTTGCCTCCCGCGCATAGGCGGGAAGCTTTTCCCGCTGTGAG
The DNA here is from genome assembly GCA_031549535.1 of Oscillospiraceae bacterium. GTDB lineage: Bacteria > Bacillota > Clostridia > Oscillospirales > Acutalibacteraceae > JAVBPP01. Next base: position 15,293 of record JAVBPP010000100.1, on the reverse strand, counting down.
TGCGGGAGCAGCAGCTCAAACTGCGGCATGGACTGCAAATAAATATCCGCCAGACGCTGTGCGCCCGCATGCTTGCAGATGACCGACAACAGCGGTTTCTGCGCGATTTCCGCTTTGGAACATACAAGCTCCGGCAAATCATCGTGCAGGGCTTTGACCCTCCCCCGCGTTTGTTCATCCATCCTGCTCAGCAAGCTGCCATGCTCGCGGGCAATGCAAGCCAACGTTTCTTCATCCGCGCGCCAAAGCAAACGGTAAAACTGTGAAATTAAAATGTAATCTGTTTTATACAGAACCTCCTGCAGATACGTGTGCGATTTTCCTGCCTGCGCGGCACTGTCATAAACAATCGAGAGAGAAGAGAGAAAGTCCTGAAGCAGCAGCAGGTTGATGCTCTGGCTGACGGATTGCCCCTCCTCCGGTGTATGCCGCCGGTAACACATGCAGGCGTTTTGCACCCCTACAATGCGCGGCCTTTGCGGCGAAAGCACAAAGCGCATGAAAAACGCGCCCTCCTCTGAATAACGCAGGGGCGGAAACTGCGCGCCCGAGGCAAGCAGGGTTGCACGGCGATACAGCTTGTTGCCCACTAAAAAGTTCCATAAAAGATCCAAATCGTCCGGCTCAATGACTTCTTTTTGTGCAAGTTTTTCCGCGTAGGGATTCGCCTGGCTGCCGCCGTGGCCGAAGCTCTCCAAACGGCAAATGGCAAGATCCGCTCCGCAGGCATCCAACGTTTCGCTCATCGCCCGCAGGGAACCGGGAGTGAGTACATCATCGCTGTCCAAAAATAGTACATACTCCCCCTTGGCAAGTGAAAGGCCGTGGTTGCGCGCGGCGGAAACACCTGCATTTTGCTGATAAACCGGCATAATTTCGCTGTGCTGTGCGGCATACTGTTCCAAAATGGCGGCGGTGAAGTCCGTGGAGCCGTCGTTGACGACGATTATCTCCGTCCCCCGCACACCTTGGGCAAGCAGGCAGTCCAGCGTCTCCCGCAGGTAACGCTGCGCATTATAAGCCGGAACAATGACGCTAACTTTCATAGCCTGCTGCCTTTCATTTCATCCATTCCAAAATCGTTTTGCCGAAGCCGCGGCTGAGGTCGGCTTCAAAGGCGGCATGAATATCCGCAATGCTACGCACGCTTGCGCATTCGCCCACCAGATTTTCCAGATACGGCAAAATCTCCGGATGGCTCTGCAACAGGGCGACCGTATCCTCGAAATCCTGCTTTCCGCTGCGGCTGGAGCCGAACAGGCGCAGCCCCTTTTCTAATACTTGACGCGTGGGAAGAGAAACCGGCGACTCACTCACGCCCATGAGCATGAGTGTGCCCTCCGGGGCAAGGCAGGGTATCATTTGCGCCAGCGCCGCTTGAGCCGCACTGCCGCCCACGCATTCAAATGCATGATCTACCTGAAAATCCTCCGGCAACAACTGCGTGAGCTGTGTTTCATCCGCAAAGCTGAAGTAGGAGAGCTTCGTCTGCACCGCGCCAATTACGCAGATTTGCGTTTGGGGAAACATGGTTTTCAACAGCAGGGCGGTTAAAAAACCCAGATTTCCGTCCCCCCAAATGCCCACACGTGTGCGCCTCCCGTGGGAAAGGCTGTCAAAACGACGAATCGCATGCATCGCAACGCTGATGAGCTCCAAAAACGCCGCAATGCGCAAATCCAGTGCCGGCGGAACACGCACGAGCCGGTCCGGTAAAACGCTGATATATTCCTGCAAAAAACCGTCCATACCGCTGGAGGCAAAGGCGCTGGATGCGAGATAATTTTCTGCAATCACCGCATCCGTAGCCATTGGCAAATTCGGAATGGGCACAACGGCCTCGCCAATTTGAAACAATCCGCTGTCGTCATACACCACCTGCCCAACACATTCATGAAGCAGAGCCATGGGTAGCTTTTCCCGCAACGTCTCCTGCGGACGCTGACCAAGGTAATAGCGTTGGTCGGCGCGGCAGATGGAAAGATAGGCCGGGGTGAGCAAGGTTTTACCGCGAGGAGAAATCTCGCGGTAAGCAATGTCTATCATGCGCGGCGCAATCAAGCGGTAAACTGCGTTTATCATGCGTACGAACCTTTCCTATCTCATACCAAATCCAATAGGGATTCTTATTTGGAATTGGTATCAGCCGCCTGCTCGCGGATTAACAGGGTGTTTGCAACCTCCAAATCATAGGGGTAGGTAATTTTAATGTTAAACACCTCGCCCTGCACCAGGTAGACCGGCTCTTCTTTCAGGCTGAAAATCATGCAGGCATCCGTCAAACGGCTGCGTTCCTGCTGTGTTAAGCTGTTCAGCACCCTGCGTAGCTTTGCGGCTTGAAAGGACTGGGGCGTTTGCCCCTGATACATCATGCTGCGCTCGGGGATGGTGCGAATCATCCTGCCGTCCTCACTGACCACGATGGTATCCGTTGCGGGAACAACCGTATCCGTCGCACCGTAATCCCTTGCTTTTTCTATATTTTCGCTCAATATTCTGTGCGTTAAAAAAGGACGCACGGCATCGTGCGTCACGATAATCGCGTCCTTTTCTTGCGGGTATTGTGTTTCGATATACAGGAGTGCCTGCTCCAGCGTTTCGTTTCGTGTTGCGCCGCCTGCCAGAACAACAATTTTTTTGCAGTCCCCAAGGCTTTTTTGCAGCATATCACGCGTTTGACTGACCCAGGGCTTTGGGCACAGCACCAACACAACATCAATCTCGGGATGAATTACAAATTTTTCAGCGGTATGCACCAAAATCGGCTTATCGCCCAGGGGCAAAAACTGCTTTGGAGTATCAAAATTCCCCATGCGGCTGCCGGAGCCGCCGGCTAAAATCGCCCCGAATACCATTTCGTTTCCTCCCGTGCGTTTACTTTTTCTGTGTCATTTCATCATACTGCGCGCAGACCTCTTCCGCCGTTCCGTTTGCTATCACCATGCCTTTTTGCAGGATGATTGCCTTGTTACAAAGGCGCAGCACCTGGCTGGTGTTGTGAGAAACAAACATCACCGTCACGCCCCGGTCAAACATGCCCATGATTCTCTGCTCACTCTTGGCGCGAAATTTCGCGTCGCCGACAGAGAGCACTTCATCTAAAATTAAAATCTCCGGATCAACGGAGGAGGCAATGGCAAAACCAAGGCGGGCGCGCATACCCGAGGAATAGTTTTTCAAGGGGACGTCAATAAAGTTCTGCAGTTCGGAAAATTCCACAATTTCATCAAATTTTTGCTGTACATATTTGCGGGAATAGCCCATGGTTGCGCCATATAAAAAAATGTTTTCGTGGCCGGTATAGTTCATGTCAAAGCCTGCGCCCAATTCCAGCATGGGGGCAATAACGCCCTCCACTGAAACGGAGCCTTTGGATGGCTTGATAACGCCTGCCACAACCTTCAGCAGGGTGCTCTTTCCCGCGCCGTTCAAGCCTAAGACGCCCAGGCGGTCCCCTTTTTCTATTGAAAAGGAAACATCCTGCAGCGCCCAAAAATGCTGATATTCCAGCTTCCTTTTCAGCTTTCGAATCACATATTCCTTTAAATTATCCACACGTTCCCGGTTCAGGTTGAACAGAACGCTGACATTTTCCACATTAACGGCCAAATTGCTCATTGTATCCTCCTATTACCGGTCTGCTAGATATGCAAGATAAACTTGTCCTGCTTTTTATAAAAGAAAGCAGTTCCTATCAAAATTAAAACGCAGCTGAATATCAAAGTATACCAGAAATCATGCGCCTGAATGGGTTTGCCGAACAGCACACAGTTGCGGAACATGGTTACGATGCCATAAAGCGGGTTGCCCCGAATGATATAGGTAAAGGCAAGCTGTGCGCTTGTTAGTTTTTTTCCAAAAAGTGAATTTAGCGTGTAAAACATGGGTGTCATGTAAAATAGCAGCGTACAGAACACATCGTATAAATATTCGATATCTTTGAAAAACACTTCCAACACCGCGAGAATCATGCCCACGCCAACGCTGAGCAAAAACAAAATCGCAATAGGGATAATTGAATAAAACATATAGTGGGTTATCTGAATGTCCTTGCCGACGATTCCTTTGTAGTAGGCAATGAACACGGCTAAAACGGAAAGCGAAATTAAAAAGGTGACAAAGCTGGATGCGATATTGCCGAGTGGGTAAATATATTTGGGGACATAGACCTTTTTAATAATCCCGGCATTGTTTCGAATAGAGCGCATGGCTCGTTTCGTGGAACCGGTAAAAAACTCATAAAGCAACCGACCCGAAAGCAGGTAGACGGGGAAGCAGATGACCTCTTTTTCATTTCTGCCAAAAATATAACCAAAAATAACCGCGAGCACCATCGTGGTGAGCAGCGGCTGCAAAAAGGTCCAAAACATCCCCAGCACGGAGCTGCGGTATTGGAGCTTAATATTTTTCCTGATAATTTCCAGGAGCAAATAGCGATATTTTACAAAGTTTTTCACATGCTTTACAGCCATACGCTCATCTCCATTTCGCAAAATAATAAATCATGGACCGCATGTGCAGCCACATCAAATGCAAGCTGCGTTTCGAACCGCGGTTCCATCTATGATATACCACAACATGTGGATTATATACCACCCGCTGAAGCGCCCTAGCCCGGCGGGTCAAGTCGCTGTCCTCAAAATAAAGGAAAAACTTTTCATCAAAGCCGCCGATGCGCCGAAAAATCGAAGTGCGCAGCATCATAAAACAGCCTGTGGCATTTTCGATATCATGGACTGTATCCCCCTGCGCGTCCAGCATGGCATATTCCCGCAGGGATTTGCGCAACTTGCGTTTTCCGCGAAAGCGGCTGGCAAGTAAATACCGCAGCGTAGGATCCCGCTTGCCGAGAATTTGCGCATTGCCGTCTTCGTGGCAAACCCGGGGCGAAACCATGCCGACATCGGGATTTTCTTCAAAAAACCGCACAATTTCACTGATAGCATCTTGCCGCAGCTCAATATCGGGGTTGATGATGACATGGTATTCTGACTCCAACAGGGGCAACACTGTGTTGTGTCCCGCGCCGTAGCCCAAATTTTTTTTGTTTTCAAGCAGCACAACCTCCGGAAATTTTTCCCGTATAAGTTGCTTCGTTCCGTCAATGGATTGATTGTCTACAATATATAGCTGAAAGGGGATCCCTTTTGTTTGCCGCAATATGGACTCCACGGTTTTTACAATTGTATCCCGGTTGTTATAGGTTACAATGCAAGCCGAAACACGGACTGAATCCATACCACTCCCCCTTTCCAGACTTCTTATTATAGCGAACTTTGTCTGAAGTTGCAAGTCATATTCCTGATTTCCGGCTCAGCCGCTGCAGCAGAGCCAGGCCGATGGCTACGCGCCAGACACATTTTCGCCTTAGGGGCACCCGCTTACCCGTAACGGTTGCGCTGTGCCGGCGATAGAGCAACAGTGGCTCGCGCAGAACACAAATACGCACACGCCGCTGCGCAAGCAGGCCGAGCCACCAGTCATGCATGGGCAGCTTCTTGGGAAAGGGCAGCGCCAAATCGCGCAGTTCCCCGGTAAACGCCATGCAGCAGCCGATATAGCTGTTTTTTATCAAATTGCGGAGAATGCCTTCTCTCACCCCATTGCGGGTAAAAAAGGTTTCTCCGCTCTTTTGCAGCTGCTCATCCACCATGTAGGCGTCATGCAGCACAAGCCCTGCTCCGCTTTCTATCTCACGCAAGACCTTCTCCCGTTTGCCCGGCAGCCAGATATCGTCTTGATCGCTCAAAAAGAATACATCGCCGGAGCAGCGAGCAAGTACGTGCGCAACGTTGGCGCACACACCCCTCCCCGGCCCCTCGATGTATTGTATCCGCTTATCTTGTTTGCAATATTCCAAGGCAATTGCCTGTGTCTCTCCGCCGGGGGAATCGTCAGAAATGAGGAGCTCGTCCTGCGGCGCAAGCTGCGGCAAAATAGAATCCAGTTGCGCGGCCAGGTAGGCCTCGCCCTGATAAACCGGCATGGCAACAGAAACACGCATGTGTTTACAGCTCCTTCATCGTGGGGAACAGCAGCACGTCGCGGATGGAGTGGCTGTCGGTGAGCAACATAACCAAACGATCTATGCCAAAGCCAATTCCGCCGGTGGGCGGCATACCGTATTCCAGTGCCATCAAAAAATCTTCGTCCAAATGATTGGACTCATCGTCTCCGGCGGCAATCAGCGCCTCCTGCTCCTCAAAACGCTGGCGCTGATCCAGCGGATTGTTCAGCTCCGAAAACGCGTTTGCCATCTCACGGCCGGTGATAAACAGTTCAAAGCGTTCCGTATAGTCCGGATTGCCGGGAATACGCTTGGCAAGGGGGGATATTTCTACGGGATGCTCCAAAATAAAGGTGGGTTGAATCAGCTGGTCTTCTACATATTCCTCGAAAAACAAGCTGAGCAAATCACCTTTTTTGTGATGCTTTTCAAACGCAATGCCGCGTTCCTTCGCCATCTTTTGCGCTTCGGCAAGGTCAATTGCGTTAAAATCCACGCCTGCGTATTGTTTTACCGCGTCAAGCATAGTCAAGCGCACAAAGGGCTTGCCCAAATCAATGGTATGCCCTTCAAACTCCAGCTGCGTTTTGCCCAAAATGTTTTGCGCAACCTGGCGGTACATGCTCTCCGCCAGCTCCATCATGCCTTGGTAATCTGTGTAGGCCTGATAAATCTCCAAAAGGGTGAACTCCGGGTTGTGGCGCACATCAATGCCCTCATTGCGGAACACGCGCCCCATTTCATAAACGCGCTCAAAGCCGCCGACAATCAAACGCTTGAGGTAGAGCTCCAGCGAGATACGCAGGCTCAAATCGGAATCCAGCGCATTGTGATGGGTTAAAAACGGACGCGCGTGAGCACCGCCCGCGTTGGAGACCAACACCGGCGTTTCCACCTCCATAAAGCCGCGCCCATCTAAAAAGCTGCGAATCTCGCGCAGAATCTTCGTACGGATTTCAAAGGTCTCCCGCACCTCGGGGTTCATAATTAAATCAAGATAGCGGCGGCGATAGCGCGTGTCCGTATCCCGCAGGCCATGAAACTTTTCCGGCAGGGGCAGCAGGGACTTAGAGAGCAGGCGCAGTTGCTTGGCGTGCACGGAAATTTCGCCCCGACGGGTGCGGAACACGAAGCCCTTGACCTCCACCATGTCCCCGATATCCCACTTTTTAAAATCCTCAAAAACAGCCTCGCCGACATCGTCGATCTTGACATAGACCTGCATTCTGCCGTGGCGGTCGCGCACATCAATGAAATTTGCCTTGCCCATATCGCGGCGGGACATCATTCTGCCGCATAGGGCGACATCTGTATTTTCCAGCTCGTCGAAACGCGCGAGTATCTCATGTGTATGCAGGGATTGTTTGGCAACCGTTACCTCGTAAGGATCCTGACCAAGCTGCTGCAAAGCGCTGAGTTTATCCAGGCGAATTTGCCGCAGCGAGTTCACTTCTTGTTGCGTAATTTCCTGCAGTTCTTCTGCTTCGCCCTCTTGTATGATATTGCTTTCGTCTGTCATGTTTTATATTCATCCCTTCAGAAGCGAATCAAAATTTTGTGCGTCCTGATTCCGCAGCTTGCGGGGGAACAACGCACAAAGCTTTTATTCAACAGGCCTGTTCACTTACTTGGAGATTTCCAGCACCTCAAAGCGCAGCAGCTTTCCGCTTGCGCCGACTTGAAACTCCGCAATATCTCCCACCTTTTTCCCGATAAGCGCCATGCCCATGGGGGATTGGTCGGAAATAATGCCATTATCAATATCCCCGCGGCCGAGAATTTTATAGCTCACGGTTTCGTCAAATTCCAAATCCTGCAGCTTCACCTTGGAGCCTGTGCTGATGATATCGGTGTTGATTGCGCTTTCGTCTAAAATTGTGACGTTACGCAAATCATCCTCCAACTTGGCAATGCGGGATTCCAGCTTGGCCTGTTCATCCATCGCCTCATTGTATTCGGCATTTTCGGAAAGGTCACCGAAGGAGCGCGCAACCTTAATTTTTTCCGCAATATCATCGCGGCCCAAGGTGCGCAGGTTTTCCAGCTCTTCGCTGAGCTCCTTATATCTCTCCTGCGTCAATACAGTTTGTTTGTCCATGTTTTCATGCCTTCCTTTCGATATAACCATGATATAATATATGAAACCAAAGAAGCGTTTATTTCTTTAAAAAAAGAAAATGCGCAGTGAAACACTGCCCAAAAATTCATTTTATCTATTATAATGAAAGCGTAGCGTTCTGTCAAGCATTTCCTGTTTTTCCTATTTTGCGTAATATAAAATTTATCCAAAATACGCTCGTATTTCCTGCGCAAGCTCCGCCGGCGAGGACGGAGCGCCATGCAAAAAATACTGTGCATAGCAAAGCCCGCCCAGCGGCGCAACACAGCAATGTTCGTATAAGGCTTCTGCAAAGCGTTCGGGCGCAACTCCTGGCGGGAGCAGGGCTTGATACGCCGCAGGCAGCGTGGCACCGCCGGCAGTGACCGAAAATCGGCAGCGCGCGCGAATGGGCTGCGCCGCACTGCTGAGCAGGGCCGCATCCCCTGCAAAAAAATCCGTTCGGTGATCCAACGCCAAAATAAATGTGCTGCCCATCGCCGCTTCCACATCCTCACAGAGCAACACTGTTGCGCCGAACTCCTCCAAAATGGCCCGCACCGCATGCGTATAACGCCCGGGCAAACTTGTTATCACCCGAACGGTTGCGGCATGGGGCAGCAGGGCGCGAATATCGGCCGCAAAATGCGCCCCCCGGTCCAGCACCGTAATTTGGGTATTGCGCGGCTCCAAGGCACAGGTGCGAATGAGCCGCAGCGCGGAATTAAAAAGGAGGCGCGGCTGATATCTGTTGCACTGCAACACCTCACAACCGCTGTCCGGCGGCAAACGCAGCCCCTCCGGCAACAATAGTTTGCGGGCAAGGGTTCCGCCCGCCTCGCAAACGGACTGCCAAGGTATGCCGCCCGCTCCTTGCGGCACATCCAGCTCATAAAATCCCAAGCCGGCGGGAACGCGCACCGCACGCAGTTCCGGCTGCGGGGGGTGAAAACGCTTGCGCAGACGCGCTTTTATTCCGGTCTCAAGCGGCAGCGGCTGTAAAACGGCAAACATAAATTTTCCTCCTTCGCTTGCGATTATTAGGCAATTGCGAAATATATGCAGCAGCGGACGGCCAATGGCCGCCCCTACAATATATATGCGCCTTAAGAAGGCGATCTACGACATGTAGGGGCGCGCATTGCGCGTCCGGACTTTTACAATTACCTATTGCGATTATGAAACGGATATGCCATACTATTTTCAAAAAAGGATTACCGGCATGATAACAATGGAATTGAACGGCGTGCAGCTGCACGTTCAAACGCACCCGGCTCTGTTTTCCCCCAACGCACCGGACGCCGGAACGCTGGCTATGCTCTCCTGTGTGCAGCTTTCCCCGGAGGATAAGCTGCTTGATTTGGGCTGCGGGTATGGTATTGTCGGCATTTGGGCCGCAAAGCAGATTGGCGCGCAGCGCGTGACTATGGTTGACATGGATGCACTGGCCGTTACCCTCGCTGCGGAAAATGCGGAGCGAAACGGCGTAGCCGGCGTGCGCATCGTGCAGAGCGACGGATTCCGGAACCTGGACGGCTCCGGCTTTAGCGCCATTTTGTCCAACCCGCCCTATCACAGCGATTTCAGCGTTGCAAAACATTTTATCGAAAAGGGCTTTAACCGCCTTGCGCCGGGCGGAACCATGTATATGGTTACAAAACGCCGGGATTGGTATAAAAACAAGTTTATCTCTATTTTCGGCGGCGTCTTGATTCAGGAGATTAACGGCTACTTTGTTTTTATAGCCGAAAAACGTAGCGCCGATTACGCAAAGCGCAGACGCTAGACTTATACTATCCATATGCGCTCTCTCCCCCGGACATGCAAAAAACGCGAGGACCCTGTTGGGTCAACGCGTTTTTTGCGATTGAGGAGAATTGGAGAGTCAAGAAGAAAAGAAGATGTCAAAAAATAAGAAAGAGAAAGGATGTATATCGCCAAACAGCCCGGCGCTATTCGACTTGCGAATCAATGATATAGCCGTTGTAAGCGTCAATATCATACTGATATTTCTTGCCCTGGTAGCTGAAGACCACTTCGTATTGATACAGCACACCGAAAAATCTGCGATCCAGCTCTACGTCAAGCTTGCTGACGTCCTTTTCCTTCAGCTTTGCATGATTCAGCGCAATTTCCTTCGCCTTACCTGCGCTGATCAAACCGCGTGTGGTGTTCTGCTTCGTCGTAGTCGGTTTCTGTGTGGGCGGTTCCGGTTTTTTCGTTGTGGTTTCGCGCTTGGTTGCCGGCGGTTTTTTTGTTGATTCCGGTTCCAGCTGTTCCGCCAGCCAATCCAGCACCCTGCCGCTCACTGCGTCAATTTTATAGGTGTAACGCTTTCCGTCCGATTTGAAGGTGACCGTATAAATTTCCTTGCCGTCTTCTTTGCTCGCATCCACGGATAATCCGTAGGCGCCAACCAGAGCCTTCGCGTGAGTCAACGCAATTTCTGTTGCCCGCGCCAGCCCAATCAAGGGCGAAAATACGTTGTTTGTTCTCTTGGTCCCGGAACCAGTACCGCTTGTTGAACCAGTCGGAGAAACGGTACTAGTCCCGGAGCCTGTATTTGAACCGGTGCCGGAAGTTGTGCTTCCGGAGCCGGAATTTGCCTGGCTGGGCGTAACGGGCTTCGTGGGCTGCTGCACATCGTTTTGGTGGGACACAACCGCCCCGCTCTTCGCGTCTATCTCATAGCTGAAGTTCTGCGTACCTCTCGCGAACGAAAGGCTGTATATCATCTCTCCGCCGCGGCAGTCCAGTGTACAGCTTGCGTTTTTCCATTGTAACAGCGGAACGCCGGCATGTGTGCTTGCGATTGCCTTTGCACTGTCCTCGCCGATATAGTTGCCGCTGTTTGTGCTGCCGCTGAAGCTGATTCCATTGAGTTCCAAGTTCTTCGTCTGCGCAATGAGGCTGATATCGTTGATGGAAAGCTTCGCGACATCCTTGAAGTTCAAATTGCCGTCCTGGCTGACCATTTTATCAATTAGCGTGGCCTTGCCCAGGGAAATTCCGTTTTGCGCCGCAAGCTCCTGCACACGTTTATCCGAAGGAATTACCTGGCTGATGACGGCTGCCTCCACATGGTTGCTGTGCAAAACGGTTTGCACCTGCGACACCATCTTTTGCTGCAGCTGCGCGCCGCGTTTTTCGTTGGAGTTCGCAATGGAAACAAGCACCGAGTTTTGATTTTCATCTATATAATGCTCGGCCAGCAGAGAAAGAAATACGGATTTCACGCCTGTATCTATGGATTTATTTTTTAAATCCAGCTTGCTTAACAGGGTCTGTGCCTCCGGATTCATTCCGTCTGCGGCAACGATGGCGTTTTTGCGGTTCGTGCGCAGGGTAATGCAGGGGTTCACATCCAGCTCCACCGTTGCAACCGCATTGTAGCGGGAGAAGGCCGCCCAGCCCCCTGTGACAAGCACCAGCAACACCGCAGCTGCTGCGGCCAGCCTTTTCATAACCGGGGAAGTCCTCTTGCGCGGTTTATCCTGTATATCAAGAAGGGCGGCTGTGCGCTCCTTCGCGTCTAGTGATGTGAGAATGTGGGAGAAGACATCCGGCGTAGCTTCCTGAACGGCAAGCTTCAGACGCTCTGTAATGTCTTTTTCATGCACGAGCCTCACCTTCTTTCTCCAAAAAGTCTTTGAGTTTTTGAATGGATCTTCTATATTTTGAAAGCTCAGTGGCCAGTGGAAGTTGCAATAATGAGGCTATTTCCCGGTGTTTCATGCCCGAAACGCTGAAGAGGATGACGATTTGTCGTTCCTCCTCCGGCAGAATGCGCAGCGCCGTGTCCAAAAGCATGCCATTCAAGGAATCCTGCTCCCGGTCGGGCTCATAGGCCGCGACCCATTCGACATTTTCGGGGTTTTCCTGCTTTTTCTTTTCCCGCAGGCGGGTGTAGGCAAGGTTACGTACGATGGTAAGTATCCACGCCATGGGTTTTCCCTGTGGGCGGTACCAGTAGGCGTTTTTGTGAATGTGAATATAGGTATCCTGCATCACATCCTCGGCAGAGTGCGGGTCACGCAAAATAGACAAGGCGAAGCCATAGACGGCGGACTTCGTCTGCTCATAAAGAGCGGCAAAAGCCTCGCTGTCCCCCTGTGCAACACTAAGAATCAATGCGTCGTCAACCGGGTTGACAGGCTGTCGGAGCGCCGGTGAATCCCCCGGCGGTGACAGGTTTTGGAGCATAGCCTTTTCTCCTTAATAACCAATTCTCCCATTCAACGCCCAACAAGCGTTTCTCCCGCGCCATGTTCTATCCCGCAAACCAAAAAGGCATCTATATCAAAACATTTGTTGTTTCAGCTTGGAAAAACTGGTTTCACTGTATTAACGCGCAACGAAAGCAATTTATTGCAAAAATTGAAAAAATTCTTTAAATTTGAAAAATTCGTTTGGGATTGTCATAATACAACGCTTTTGCTATCTCCAGCGCACGCTCCTTGCTGAAAACGCCATCCGCTACTTTTTCCGCCAGCACGCGGGAAACGCTTTGGCGCGAGAGTTCCAAATGCCCCGCCACGCCGTCCGCAAACAAATAGTCCCCGCCAAAGGCTGAAATTTTGGTGTAGGGCACGGCGTCCAAAAAATCATGCAGTGCCGCGCGGCAGGCGCTTGGAGAGATAATGTGTGCCCAGCACAGATCCAACGTGACATTCGGAAACATTTTCGCCAGCGCACAGGCTGTTTTTTCAAAGGGGTAGCTGATGTGAAACAAATCAAACGTCACGCGCGGATATTTGCCGAACAGGGGGTTCAGCAGCATGGGGTCGCTGTTGGACAGGGTGTTCCCGTTCCCCTCCAACAGGCCGGTATGCAGCTGCAATGTCAGCGCCCGCGCATTTGCCAGAGTGAGCAGGTGGTGCATCAAATAATCCTGCAGCGCGGCGGGAAATTGCCCCCTGCCCCGGGCAGGCGTTTCCAGCCACCGGGCAAACAGCGCTTCGGCCTCACCCTGTGCCACCTGGGCGAACGCAAGCGTCCTGTCATAAGCCAGGGCACATTTGAGCACACGGGAATGATAGGCCGCCAAAACTGCGTCCAGCTCCCGTTCCATTGCCCATTTCCAGTCCTCAAGTGTCTGTATGGCCCTACCGTGCTTCTGCTGCAGGTAGGCGCAGGGGTCGGCGCAGCCCTCAATGCCGTAGGGCATAATCAACTCCGCCGGGGCATACGCCCGCAAAAACAGCGGGTTCTCACCCGTAAGATGCACCCAACGATCCAAAACGCTGATTTCTATGCCGCAGTGCTCCCGCAGCAGCGCGTGCATGCGCCCCGGCTTGCGCGCACGCAGAAACGCCTCGTTTACAGGCAGCAGATTTTCCTGCGTGATGCCGTCAAAGCCATACAATTCCTTCACGGCAATGTCCAGCGCCCTGGCATAGCCGGTGTGGCGGCAGGCGTCCCAATACGGGCGAATGAACTCCCAGCGCATGCGCAAATCGTGTTCACAGTCACGCACAAAGTTGAGCAGCTCCCCGCTCGCCCCTGCGGAGCGCAAATCAGAGCTTAGGTAATGAGAGAGGTATTCGCTCAAAATATCCTGCGGCTGCGCGAGTGCCTCCTGCTCATCCCAGGGCAGATGCTCGTGTGTGTCGATAACCGGCAACTCCCTTATTTTTGCGTATAACCACTGTTCCGTTGTTTCCTGCTTCATGTCAACCACTGCCTTTCGTCATAACAAAAGGTATTATACCGCAAATTCATTTCAATTCCCAGCACAAATAGACAATAAACTGAACTTTTGTTTGAAAATTGGAAAATGGACTTGTAAGCGCACAGAAATTTTGGTATACTGTTAACCTGGAACAGGATATGTTTTCAGGCAAAATCTTTTGATGGAGGTAGAGACCATGGAGTTCAAGGGCAGTAAAACAGAAGCGAACCTGATGGCGGCATTTGCGGGCGAATCACAGGCACGGAACAAGTACAGCTACTATGCCTCTCAGGCAAAAAAAGAAGGTTATGAACAGATTGCCGCAATCTTTACAGAAACCGCGGAAAACGAGAAGGAGCACGCCAAGCTCTGGTTTAAGGAGCTGCACGGCGGCAAAGTCCCCGGCACAACGGAAAACCTGGCGGACGCGGCAGCGGGCGAAAACTATGAGTGGACAGATATGTATAAGGGCTTTGCCGAAACCGCAAGGGCGGAAGGCTTTACCCGCATCGCGGCGCTGTTTGAGAGCGTTGCGAAGATTGAGGCCTCACACGAGGCGCGTTACAACAAGCTGCTCTCCAACCTACAAGAGGGCATTGCGTTTGAGCGCAGCGATGAGGTTGTTTGGGTTTGCAGAAACTGCGGCCACCTGCATGTGGGCAAAAATGCGCCCACCGTTTGCCCCACTTGCGCGCATCCACAGGCCTATTTTGAGATTAAGGCCGAAAATTATTAAAAAAGAAGAAACCGGGCGGGCGTTTTTGTCCGCCCGGTTTTTCAGATATAAATTATGTGTAAAGTTTTCACGTTTTCTATTTTCTCCGGCTGATTTTTGTTGTATAATACATTAAAGTGTTACGATAATGATAAGAGGATGAAACAAAGGAATGGGAAAGAACAAGGTCAAGGTAACCATCTGCGGCACAGATTATTTCCTGACGACGGATGACGATACCAAATATACCCTTGCACTGGGTAATGAATTGGATTCTCGCTTGAACAAGTTGTTGAAAGAGAATCCGCGTCTCTCCATCACACAGGGTGCCGTTTTGGCCGCGCTGGAGTATGCGGACAGCGCCAAAAAGGCAACGCAGACCTCCGAACATCTGCGCTCGCAGATTCAGGAATATCTGGAGGATGCCTCCCGCGCCCGTGCGGACGCCGAAATCGCCAAGCGCGAGGTGGAGCGCCTGAACAAAGAAAAGAGCGTTCTGCGCTCGCGGTTGACTGACAATTGAGCCGAAACCAAAGGCCTGAAATTTTAGCCCCCGCAGGGAGCCCCGATGCGTTGCGCGCCGCTGTGCGTTGCGGCGCAGATGCGGTGTACCTGGGGGGTTCTGTCTTAAACGCCCGGCGGGGGGCGGCTAATTTTGATGATGCGGCGCTGCGCGATGCCGTTCGCTACTGCCATGCGCGCGCTGTGAAGGTCTATTTGACATTGAATACCCTTGCGGCGGATGCGGAACTTGCACAGGCGCACGGCATGGTGGAAACCGCCTGCCTGCTCGGCATAGACG
>JAVBPP010000025.1:0-10046 GCA_031549535.1 Oscillospiraceae bacterium | reverse complement strand
GCAAACCAATTACGCCGCTCATGTCGCTCCTCAGCGTTGCACTATCCTGCGTAATGGTAAAGCCCTTTTACTATAGCTGATATCCTTTGATTTTGGAAGAGCAAAAACCCATGTTGTCCTTGACACGGGGTACACTTTACTTTACTAATGGAGATTGGTATTCGGCACGGTAGACAACGCAGGCTGACGGAAATCATTGGGAAGGACTAGAGGCATGCCTAATTTAAACGAAGCGCGGACTCAAGTTGAGGAACTGCAGAAAAAAATTAATTTTTACTCGAAGCAATATTATAACGAAAACGAATCTGATATCAGCGACTTGGAGTTTGACGAGCTGATGCATACGCTTGTGGCTCTGGAGGAAGCATACCCGGAGCTCATCACACCGGACTCCCCCACCCATAGGGTCGGCGGCTCGGCGGATGGGCTGTTTGCGCCTGTCACCCATGCGGTGCCCATGCAAAGCCTGCAGGATGTGTTTGACTTTGATGAGGTGCGCGCCTTTGACGCCCGCGTTCGCGCAGCGGTGCCGGATGCAGCCTATGTGGTTGAACCGAAAATTGACGGACTTTCCGTCTCGCTGGAATACGAAAACGGACTGTTCGTGCGCGGCTCCACGCGCGGAGACGGCCTTGTGGGCGAAGACGTGAGCGCCAACCTGCGTACAATTCGGAATATACCGCTCAAGCTCCATGCGTCGGTCGCCTCTTTGGAGGTGCGCGGAGAGGTCTTTATGCCGCACGAGGTGTTCCTGCGCCTTGTAGAACAGCAGGAGCTACACGATGAAAAGCCCTTCAAGAATCCGCGCAACGCGGCGGCAGGCTCCCTGCGGCAGAAGAACCCGAAAATCACCGCTTCACGCGCGCTGGATATTTTTGTATTTAATGTGCAGCAGCTGCGCGACCCCGCATACAGGCCGGAATCCCACAGCGCTTCTTTGGATTTATTGGGCGAGCTTGGCTTACAGGTTGTTCCCTTTTACCGTTGCTTTGACACAATTGACGGCGTGATTGCGGAACTGGAACGCATTGGCTCCCTGCGCGGAACCCTGCCCTTTGATATTGACGGCGCAGTTGTAAAGGTGAACAACTTTTCACAACGGGAGGCGCTTGGAACCACCTCGAAATTCCCCAAATGGGCAGTTGCCTTTAAATATCCGCCGGAGGAAAAACAGACCACACTTACCGGCATTGAAATTGCCGTCGGCAGAACGGGAGTGCTCACACCCACTGCCATTCTGGAGCCCGTTTTACTGGCAGGTTCCACAGTTGGCCGGGCTACGCTGCACAACCAGGATTTTATCTCCCAGCTGGATATCCGCGTTGGCGACACCGTCACCATCCGCAAGGCGGGCGATATCATCCCCGAGGTCATTGCCGTCAACGCGCACGCCGCAAACAGCGAGCCTTATCGCCTACCCGAAAGCTGCCCCTCCTGCGGGGGGGAGGCAGTGCGGGAAGAGGGCGAAGCAGCGGTGCGCTGCGTTAACACAGCCTGCCCCGCGCAGGCTCTGCGAAACCTGATTCATTTCTGCGCGCGGGACACCATGGATATCGAAGGCCTTGGCGAAGCGCTGCTTTGCAAATTGGTGGAAAACGACCTGCTGCACACTCCGCTGGATATCTATGACCTCAAGGCGCAGCAGATTGCCGGATTGGAGGGCTTGGGCGAAAAATCCGCCGCAAACCTGCTCGCCGCAATCGCACAGTCCAAGCAAAACGACCTTGCCTGCCTGCTGTTTGCGCTTGGTATCCGCCATATCGGGCAGAAAGCTGCAAAGCTGCTTGCGGAGCACTTTGGAACGCTGGAGCGCATTTTGCAAGCAGAAGAGGCGGAAATTTTAGAGATTGAGGGCTTCGGCGCTGTGATGGCACAGAGCGTGGTGCGCTATTTCTCCCTGCCGCAAACCAGGGAACTGCTGGCGGGGCTACAGGAGCGTGGGGTGAATACCCAATCCCTAAAGGAGAAAAAAGCTGATATTTTCGCAGGCAAAACCTTTGTGCTCACCGGCACCCTCTCGGGCTTAACGCGGGACGAGGCAGGTGCCATCATTGAGCAGCTCGGCGGAAAAACTTCTTCCTCCGTTTCCAAAAAAACGAGTTATGTTCTGGCCGGAGCAGAAGCGGGCAGCAAGCTGACCAAGGCGCAGAGCCTGGGCATCACTGTTCTGGACGAGGCGCAGTTCCGCGAGATGATTGCGGTATTTTACCCGCAATGATTTTGTCCTTATATGAATTCCAGCGAAAGGAATTTTGTTAAGAGAACCGCATGTCAATAAAAAATTGATGTGCGGTTTTTTCCTTTATACGGACAAACAGAGCAAGAATGGTTAAGCAACGCATTACTTTTGCTGCTATACTATGAATTACAACGGCTGTCAAAGTACGGAGGTGATACAAATAAACGGTTTTGAACATATCAAAAAGGCACTTGTGTTTATCGACGCTCAGCTAGATGAACCAATGACAATTGATTCTCTTGCGAAACAATTCCATTTTTCTGCCTATTACTTTCATCGAATATTTTCTGCCATTGTGGGAAAGCCGCTTGCTGCTTATATGCGAGACAGGCGTCTGGAACGTGCATGCATGCAATTGCGCACAACGAATTTATCTGTTTTAGAGATTGCTCTGGACTGCGGATACCACTCCGCGCAGGGGTTTTCCAGAGCGTTTCGAGTTCGCTTTGGGCTTTCTCCTAGCGCCTACCGCAGGGCGGGGACGACTCCGGAGATTATCACGGTTGATGAAATGATTATGAAGTTTACCAACAGAATAAAGGGAGGCGTTTATGTGAATCCGAAAATTATACGGCGTAACGCGCTGTGCATAGCGGGTGTTTCCGGTAACGGAAGCCAAACGGCGGCGGTCTGGGCGGAGTTTGAGAAACGTAGCACAACCTGCCCGCTTACCAATAAGCAGTCTGATAACGGGTATGAAGTCCGATTGTATGAAAACGAATCCTGCACTGTACATGTGGGCGCTGCGGTTTCTGGCGAGAATGTAGACAGTGCCTACACGCTGCTGCGGCTGCCTGCCGCAAGTTATGCGTCTTTTGATGTATATGTCACAAATGGGTATGACAGCGAAAACAATGCAATGGATGAATGGCTCGCGTCCAATTCGCAAGGCTACACGGAGAAATTACTTGGGGAGCGGCACTACTGTGTGGAATGCTATGACGAGCGCTTTACCGGCGAGGAGGCCGGAAGCATTGTAGAAATTTGGGTGCCAATAGAGAAGAACATTTGACCACAAATCATCCCGTATGACAGGCTATCGGTCATACGGGATATTTTTGTCCGTTTGCAACACAAAAAAAGATAGATTCCTTTTATCATCTTTTATTTTTTAGTTTTATATGATAGAATAGACCGGTGAATACAATAAAAACTAGTGAAATAACCAATTGAGGAGGAGAAGTGAATGCCAAAAATTAGCGCTGAGTTCAAATCCGAAGTAAAGACCGCCGTTCGCCACCCTGTAACATGGTGGAAAGGTGCCGGCCTTCCCAACGAGGAAATTCACCCGTGGGAGAAAGGCATCCAGTTTTTTGCTGAAGCCCTGAAAGGCTTTATGGACGGTTTCACAGGCATACGCGGCCGGCTATACCTGGGCATGGGCGAGGGCAAAATTCCACCGAACATGAAAAGTATTTCCGACGTAATCAGCATGCTTTGGGACGGCGTGAACGACCCGATGGTCGGCGTCTATATGGACCGCAAGCGTTTCGGCGAAAAGGTGCACCGCTGGATTATGCGCTTCAACGCAACGTTCAGCCCGCTTTTCATCTTGGTTCAGTGTTTTGATTTTGGAATGACGCCGCTGCAGCGCTTAATCCAATGGACCTTGGTCAGCATGTTTGCGGACATCATGAGCACGGCCAACGCCGTAAGCGATTCGAAAATTTGGGCGGGCATTTCGCCGCATTCCGAGCAGCGTGGCGCATTACAGCTGTGGCGCACCCTGGGCGGCCATTTGGGCGGCGTATACTCCGGCGTACCCTTGATTTTGATGGGGCTGAAGGATGTCTTTCACATCACAGATTACCAAATTATGATTTGGGGAGCGATGCTCTTTGCGCCGCTTACCATTTTCAGCCGCTGGTTACCCTCCTTCGCAAAGCAACGCGTGGATTTCACCGTAAAGGTCAATGCGGAGGGCGAGGCTCCAACCGAACAACAGGCGGAAGAACAGCTGTCGTTTAGGGAGAGCTTTGCCATTGTGAAACATAACAGGTGGTTCATGATGTGGATGGTTGTAAATTTCATACGAATTATCATGCCCCGCACAGATGAGCTGTTTCTCTACCGTTTTCTGTTGCCGAAAATAAAATTCCGCGGCAATGAGCTGGGCGGCGAAATTTTGTACACGGTCAAAAACGTAATCAGCGGGCTCCCCGCGTTTCTGCTTTCGCCCTTTGCAATCCAGGCTGTCAACAAGTTTGGCGGAAAAATTAATTTTATCAAAGGGCACGTCATTATCATCATGATTTCGCGCACACTGACCTATTTTGTCGGCTACAAATCGTTCCCGCGCCTAATTTTTATGTTTTTAATGGAAATGATACGAGCCGTTATGGATATGTGGTCCCCCATCCCCCACAGAATGATGGACTACGAGATGTTCGATTATGTGGAATGGAAAACCGGTTACCGCAGCGAGGGCATCACACAGTCCGTGGATGGCATGTTGAATAAGCTGATTAAGAATAACCTCAGCTCTGTGTTCGGTAACGCGGTGACGCAGTGGACCGGTTACAAGGGCTATGATGTTCCGGTGGAACAGCAGCCGGATCGTTTTTTGAAAACCATCTGGCCATTGATGCATCTTGGCGTGCTCGCGGGCGAGGTTGTGGTGTTGGTTGCGCTCTTCCTGTTCCGCTACCCCCAAGACCCCCAGATTGTGGAGCGGGATTTGATTGAACGGCGGGCGCTGATGAAAGAGATGCAAGAGAAGGAGAGGGACGAAGTGGAAAGCGCGAAAGACTAGGATTAGCGCGCGACTCTACTCAACAGCTCAAACAAAGGTGTCATTAGGGCAAGGCCTGTCAACCAACTAACCAGGTTTGCAACAATGCCGTATGCTATTTTGCGCTTGTCGCTCACCCCCGAAAGAAAGCGCTTAAAGCCCGCGGCCTCGACAATCAGAATTAGAATTTCAACAGGGAATTGAATCAGATACGTTGTAATCGGGCCGCTCTTTATCAAAACGGTTCCCATACTCAAGGTTAAGAAGAGCTGTGTCAGGAGATTCAACAGCAAAAAAGGTTTCCAGTTTTCCTTGAGCTTGATGCGGAACAGGAGCAGAATGATTCCCTCAATCAGCAGCGTAAGCGAACAGGTCATGGCAAACTGAGCAAGATAGCTGTGGAGCAGGGGCGGTGTATGTACCGTCCCTGTTTTATAGTCATAGGAAACACCGCTCTGCAATGTTTTTCGTGTGCAAGAGTCCGAAACAGTGACCTTGCCGCTCTGTGTAACAAGGATGATGCGGTAGGTTTTCGGCAAACCAACGTAGCCGAAGGTGTGCACCATAGTCTCGCCCTGCGGCCTTCCCACGAGGTCCCCCCACAGGGGAACGCCCGTGCCCTCAGTAAAGGCAGGCAGCCAGCCTTCTGACTGATAGCTGTATAACAATGTCAGCATCTCTTGATTAAACGATTCCTTTTTCGTTTCATAAAAATTTTCATACTTGCTGCTGTTCGTTGTCAGCAAATCCAAATAGTAAGGCTCGCTCGGCGGATTTGTAACCGTTATTGTCAGCTCATCTTTCGGTCCCATGTCGGCATAGGCAGTTATTGTAACCATGCTCAACAGCAGAGCTACTGCGATAATTGTAACAATCTTTTTCATAAGAGCCCCCTTGTCAAAAATCATCCACCGGCGACAAGTCAGTGGATGGTCATATTTCTGTCAGAGTTCCCAAGACAGCAGAAATTTTCCGCAAGGTTTCCTCGTCCAATGTAATCAGCTTGTTATAGAGGTCTGGATTTCTTTGAGATAGAGGTTCCGCATCGCTGTAAAAGCAAGATACCGGAACATGCAACGCAAAACAGCATTGCATCAGAAAATGAAAGGACGGTGGGTCAAAGCCTGTTTCAACGCGCGAGTAGTGATTCGTACTATACCCAATGATTTCTGCGAATTGCTCCTGCGTCAAACCTTTACTATTTCTGTATTTCTGTAGCTTTGCAGGAAAAAGGGTTACATCCAACATGCAGTTATCCCTCGGCAATCATTTCTTCAACGTATTTTAGAATGGTTATATTTGGCTGCTTGACTAATTGGTTACATAAGTTTTCTATAGCAAAAACGCGGGTTTGTTCATTGAGGTCTTGTAAAAAAACATCCGGAGAAACATCCAACGCATTGCAAATTTTTAAAAGTGTTTTTGGACGCGGGATCGTTTTTCCGGATTCAATGTCTTGAATGGTTGCGGGAACCACCTGAACAAGTTCCGCCAGAGATTTGATTGTGAGGTTTTTTCGATTACGGACCGTTCGAAGCCTTTTGCCAATTCTGCTCATGTCCATGAAATCAACTCACCTTGTAAATTTAGTTGTGCACTACTTTTAGTTTATCTGATGTAAATAAAAAAAGAATTGGGTGTAATCCAAGCTAAATTCAGATTACAACCAATTATTTTCACTTCTAAAGCAACTTAACAGTTGATTTTGACACGTTTAAGCATTATAATATGTGTGTAACCTTGTTCGAAATATGTTTACATACAATTTGGGAGGATGGCAAAATGGCATTACGTAGCACCGGTGTTGTCAGGCGGTTGGATTCGCTGGGGAGAATTACGTTACCGATGGAATTACGCAGGGAATATGACCTCTGGAACGGCGCGAAGGTTTTTATTTATACAAAAGAAGATTGCATCATCGTTCAGAAATGCAGCCATGACAGCGCTGTGCAAAACGCTGGGGATGAAGGCATCTCTTTTTGTACAAAAACGGGGGAACGGTAAACCCGTCCCCCCGTTGCTCATTTGGTACGCAACCTTCTGTCATCGTCCATAAATGCAGTTTCTGCTTCAAACTGCCGTATTAGTTCTCCACCCGTTTCGCCAAGTAAACCTGACGGAGCAAGCCGTAGAACAGCATACCCAGAGAGGCACCGATGGTGATGTCGGAGAGGAAGTGTGCGCCGACAATCATGCGGGAGTAACCGACCATAAAGGTGAAAGCAAACGCGAACAGGAAGAACAGAATCTCATATTTTTTCAGTTTCTTGAACACATCCGGCAGTGCCATCAAAAGCAGGGTGGAAGAGGCGGCGGAGGTGTGGCCGGAGGGGAAGGACTTGTCGCCCGTGAAAAATTGGGGCAGATACCAGGCGGTAAAGTTGCCCGCCGGGTCAGCGGTTTTCAGCAAATCACGGAAACGCATACGACCCCAAATATTTTTCATCAGCTCCGTGGAGAGTGCCACGCACAGGATGCCGAGAATCGCATAAATGGCAAAGGGCTTGAGCTTTTTCAGCGTTTCGGGTGAAATCTTGGAGAACAGGAACAGGCAGAGCGCCCCACCCACCAGGCCGAAAACAATGCCGAGCACATACTGCATGGTTTCGTTTTCAATTTCGCCCATGATGAAGCGGGAGAAGAAGTAAACCAACGCAACAAAGTGAAACACTGCGGCTAAAATTTTCTTTACCAAATAAGCCTTGGCGCCCTTTTCCAGCGCACTGAATAAAACGGCGGTAGCAAAGGGCAGGAACAGGAACAATGGCATTTCGCCGTAATCTGCCAAGAAATTGCCAAATCCGCTGGAGGTGTTGTTGATGGAAGCGTTGATGTCATAGTCACTCATCGTGGCAACTACCATCAAAACCAGCGCTGTTGCAATGAACAGCAGATAATAGAGCTTGAACCCGGACTTTTTCTTTTCCATACTTTCTCTCCTAATTTGAATAATTTGTTTAATTGTACCAGAAAAGTGCCGCATCGTCAACTGATTTTCGGCTCTGTTTTGTGTATTTTCAGCAATGCACCCGGCAAATTCCGTTTAAACCCACCGAAACAGGAGAGAGCCTGTCGCAGAGCAGCTCTGTAAAGTCCGGAAGCTCCCGCAGCGGGAGGCTTTCTGCGGCAAGCGGCAGGCACAGTATGGTGCGCCCCTCTCCCCCGCCGTTGTGCAAAAGCAGCCGGCAGCCGTTTGCCCGCGCCGCCGTATCCGCCGCGCACAGGCCGCTGCCGGTTTTGTGTATGCTCTTGAAGCAACGCGCGAGGGGGAGCGTTCCTTGCTGAATGATTTGCAGCAGTGCGCTTTCGTCTTTCACACGCAGGGTGCATAGTACCTCGCTCCCTTTTCCGTAGGCCAACGCGTTGCAAAGCAGATTCATGATACACGCCGCTAAGCTGCGCGCGTTGCAGAATACGGGAAGGCTGGCCACCTCACTGCGGAAGAAGACGCGCCTTTCGCTGCCGCTGAGGGCAAAGTCCGACGCGACGCAAAGGCTTTCGGGCAACCGCACCAGGTCATACGGGGCGAGCGGCAGCTCCTTCTGTGCGCAGGCAATACTGTTTTGCAATTTGCGCAGTTTATGCAGGCAGTGCTCCGTAAGATGCTGCAGCGCGCGGTAATCCTCTGCGGAGAGTTGCTGCTCGGAAAGCAGCTGGAGTTTTTGAAAAAAGTTTTGCAGCTCTTCCCGCAGCGCCTGCTGCTCCCGGACGGTGGCGGGCAGACTGCGCAACGCTGTATATTCCGTTTCAAATTGCATCAAAATGAATTTCTCCTTCATTTTCTTTGGCAGTATTATACCCATTTGCCCGCTTTCCCGTTTCTTTTTGTTGAGAATAACAAAACTTGGCAGTTCTTATGAAAAAACCTTGATTAAAAGGAAAAAAACGGATAAAATAAGGGAGGTAAACGATTCAATATTTTGATGGAGGATGTAAACATGGCAGTAAAAGTAGCAATCAACGGTTTTGGCCGCATTGGCCGTCTCGCATTTCGTCAGATGTTTGGCGCCCCCGGTTATGAAATCGTGGCTCTGAACGACCTGACCAACGCAAAAATGCTTGCCCACCTGCTCAAGTATGATTCCGCACAGGGGCGCTATGCGCTGTGCGACAAGGTTGAAGCGAAGGAAGCATCCATCGTTGTCGATGGCAAGGAAATTAAAATCTATGCCGAGCGCGACCCGAAAAACCTGCCCTGGAAAGAGCTGGACGTGGACGTTGTTTTGGAGTGCACCGGCTTTTTCGCCGCAAAAGATAAGAGCCAGGCGCACATTGACGCCGGCGCGAAAAAGGTTGTCATCTCCGCCCCCGCAGGCGATGATTTGCCGACCGTTGTGTTCAGCGTAAACGAGGATATACTGAAAGCAAACAACACGATTATCTCCGCCGCCTCCTGCACAACAAACTGCCTTGCCCCCATGGCGGATACACTCAACAAGCTCGCCAAAATTGAAAAGGGCTTTATGACCACCATTCACGCCTACACAGGCGACCAAATGCCGTTGGACGGCCCTCACCCGAAGGGCGATTTGCGCAGAGCGCGCGCCGCGGCGGTGAATATCGTGCCGAACTCCACAGGCGCAGCCAAGGCTATCGGCCTTGTTATCCCGGAGCTTGCGGGTAAATTGGACGGCAGCGCACAGCGCGTTCCCGTGCCGACCGGTTCCACCACAGAGCTTGTGGCAGTTGTGAATGCGGACGTCACCGCGGCGCAGGTCAACGATGCTATGAAGGCCGCTGCCTCTGCCTCCTTCGGTTACACGGAAGAGGAGCTTGTTTCCTCCGACATCGTGGGCATCACCTACGGCTCCCTGTTTGACGCCACGCAGACCAAGGTCACCAAGCTGGATGGCGGAAAAACCCTGGTCAAGGTCGTCTCCTGGTATGACAACGAGAACTCCTACACCAGCCAGATGGTCAGAACCATTAAGTATTTTGCTGAATTGAACTAATTATAGGATTATATAGCAAAATGCAGTCGTTTTGACTGCAATTTTTTTGTGAAATTTTTAGATATCATATGTTTATTCGTTCTTTTGGCTACAAAAGAACAGTCTAAAATCTAAAAACCTTTAT
>JAVBPP010000035.1:0-35677 GCA_031549535.1 Oscillospiraceae bacterium | reverse complement strand
CAACGCGAGTTCGCCCTCATAACTTTGCGCGGCGATAAAGGTCTCTGTGTTTTTCTCGTTTGGCACATAAACGTTCGGCGTAATACGAAATCTTGGCCCAATATAATTGTAAGGGTTTGTTTCCCGCTCCCTGTCAAAACGAATTTCAGCCAGCGCGTCTCCCTGCTCAATGAGGGCCACAAAAGCGCCGTCTGCCTGCCGGATTCCGTAGGCGGGTATGGCGGCGGCGTATACCTCCTCCTGCGGGTTTGAGGCATCCTGCCCATAAACGCTGAGTGTTTTTGCCCGAAAGTTATTATCGCTCACCCCGGTTTTGACAATTGCGCCGCAACCATCCGGCGCGAGCAGATAATCCTCCTTGCCGCTGCCGGCAAAGGCTCCAAAGTATTCTAAAATCCCCAGTGTTTCAATTTTGGCATTTGGATTCTTTGATAAATTTTCATATTCCGCATTAACATACAGGCTGCCGTCCGCCAGACGATATTCCACGCGCACGGAAAAAGCAATATCCTGCTCGCTCAACACATCCTTCTGCGCCGTCGCCTTGTCCGGATACATGCGATAGGTGCAAACCAGATAGTGCAGTTCAATACCCTTTGCTTCGTCCTTGCTGTCATCGCGGACTATTTCATATTCATTGGTGCCGAAGGTGACGGCGTTATCCTGCGAGTTCATGAAATAGAAGGTATTCCCGTCGCGCACCTTTAGGCTGACGATGGCAGCATTTTTTTCCTCCTGCCCGGCCAGAGGCTTTGGCAGCGCCGACCACAGCTTCTTCTGCGCAGTATCTTGAATGCTAATCGCAGAGCTTACACGGTCGTAATACAGGGATATCAAGCCGGATTTGGCAATAAACAGGCGGCTATCCTTGGGGTCATAGCAATGATCCGAGCCCTTTGCATATTCCGGATATACTTCCCGAAAGTTTTCGCTTTCGAACAGTTGCTGCATGATGGCCGCATTCGAGCCGGAACAAGCCGAAAGCAGCAACGCCAGTATCAAAAAAAGGTAGCACAAACGCAGTAAACGGTGTTTACTCATAATTATGTAAAACTCCCAACATCAAAAGTAAAGGGTTGCGCGGGTAAGATGTGGATAAAAGCAAGGTGCTTTACCCATATCTGTTTATAACATAGCCTGCGTCATTTGACGCCGCCTGCCTGACAGAACCGTAATTCCTTTTGCATATTTTGAAAAGTATAGCACAAAACAAGGAAACTCTCAACCGCTTTTGCAACAAAATTCACGCCTGAATAAGCTTTTGTAGCTCAGCTTTTTAAATGAGATGAACTGTTATTCACAGTAATATAACCATGCACAACTGTCGTCAAAGGCATATTATTTGTTGTTTTGCAAAATAATTTATTCACAATCATCTGATAGAGATACATTGTAACAAACCGTTTCAACAAAATGACCTTAACCTATAAAGCCATGCAGTGTAACACTGCGCTTGCTGCTTTTGCGTTATTTGAAATGCGGCTGTTGGTTCTTTTCTGACCCGCGCAATAGTAGTATCACCGGCTGATTCGACATCATTCGTTTTCTTTCTCTGAAAAAATTTGCCAAACACGCAGGCCACGCCAGACACATAAAATGTGGCGTGCGCAAAAAAGGATTGTTTTATTTTACCAAATCGGCTATACTAATTGAAATGATACGCTACGAAAGGAGCCGCGTAATTTATTCGGTGCCAGATAAATTGCGGCGAGGTTTATGTTAGGCAGATTTATCCGTGTTCGGGTTACGCATCCGATTCACTCCGTAAACAAGCATACCGGCGTTACTTACAAGCTAAACTACGGCGTTGTGGAAGGTGTCAAACGGTTTGACGACAAAATTGAGGGCGCTTATATCATGGGGGTGGACAACCCTGTCCGCAGCTTTGATGGACGCGTGATTGCATATCTTCACAGGCGCAACGATGAACGCATTCATTTGGTGGTTGCACCCGGTAATATGCGCTTTATTGACAATGAAATTAAACAGGCGCTTTCCTTCGCTGAAGCAGAGCAGAGCTATTCCCTGGAATGTCTTTATGAAAATTCCTGCGGAGCCGTAGTGTTCCGCCAAATCAACGGTGAAATCCGCTTTTTGCTGATTCGAAATAAGCGAAGTGCACACTGGGGTTTTCCGAAAGGCCATATGGAACCGGGGGAAACGAAAGAGGACACCGCCACGCGGGAAGTGTTTGAAGAGGCCGGTATTCACATTGAGATTCTACCGGAATTTGCCTTGGAGTCTGATTACACCATCCAAAACCGCGTGGAAAAGAACGTTACTATTTTTCTCGCGTTTACCAGGGATACCAATACGGTAATTCAACGGGAGGAAATTGACGACTATCTTTGGCTGGGTTTTCAGAAGGCTTTGGAGCTGCTGCGCTATGACAACGACCGCGCGATTCTTCACAAGGCTATGCACTACTTGGAGCAGCGCAAAACCGACTTTTTCGCGTCAAAGAGTTAGCCATCATTTTGTGCGCAAAAAACACCGTACTTAAGAAAGGATTTGGCATTCACATGACGGAAACGCTGACTAATTTTTTTATTGATTTGTTTCAAGGCAAGGTTCCCAAGGAGCTGATCGTCTTTATTATCTCCATGATTCCCGTTTTGGAACTGCGCGGCGGGTTGATTGCCGCTTTCTTTTTGAAGGTTAATTTACCAGTTGCCTTTTTAATCAGCTATATCGGGAATATGATTCCCATTCCGTTTATTTTGCTGTTCATTCGTAAAATCTTTCAATTTCTACGGGATAAGCCTGGGTTTAAAACCATTATCAATAAACTGGAAATTCGTTCCATGCGGCAAAGCGGCAAGGTCAAGCGCTGGCGGAATTTTGGATTGCTGATGTTTGTTGCCATTCCCCTGCCGGGAACAGGCGGCTGGACAGGGGCACTGATTGCCGCGCTGGCAGATATGCGCATACGCACTGCTCTGCCGGTTATCGCATTGGGTGTTTTGATCGCCGGCCTAATTGTGGCCTTTGCCACCTACGGCGTTTCCGCTATGCTGGGACTGGGATAAGCCAAGCAAGACTTTCCTATCCCACTAACCGGGCATATAAAAAAGGATTGCAATTCAGCAATCCTTTTTTATATCTACAGCAACTCGGCGCGTTTTTTCTGTTTCAACAGCAGCAGGGTAGCCACCGTGGTAAGAAGCAAAAGCGCGGCGCAGATGTACAGTTCCCCAAATGGCAACGGCAGTATATGATAAAAGGTTTGGTTTTCACTAACAATGGCAAAGGGAAACAATAACACGAAATAGCCAATACCGACGAGCGCGGCCAAAGTTGGGATGAGCCCAATCAACAATGTGATATAGTTTTTGCAAAGCTTGGATAGCATAAAAATACAGAGGGTCGCCGCCAACGTGAGGGCGATGACAAGCCCCGCGCAGCAAAACAGCCATTGTCCAAAGGTACCTGTGAACCAGAAAAACGAATAGCGATTCAAGAAGCTGTGCAGTCCGGCATCCAAGAAGCGCTGCCAAATACCCGGAAGATATGCAGCAAAGGTGATACCGAGTTCCACGGCGGCAATCAGCAGCCCCGCCGATAACATGGCAAGCAGCTGGATACGCAGGCTCTTTCTGCCGATTTTGCTGGCGGTTTGCAGTGCCAATACGCCGGACATCGTATCCTTTGTAAGAATGGGTGCAAACAGGATGCTGATTGTCATCAGAATCAAAACGGCAAGACAAAAAAAGGTATTGGTAGTTTGCGGCAGGAATCCATTCTCCGGTAAAATCCCCATATAGTCATCGCTTTGCAGGAGCTGCATAACATGCTCTCTCGCCGCGGCATTGAGGCCAAACAAACTCTCCCGTTCTTGGAATATCTGTTTAAATTCCTCATAATTTGTAAACGCTGAAGCCATTGAACCGTTTATGAATTCCAGTTTATAGGAATCATAATCCAGATAGGATCCTGGCCCGTCAAAGATGTCATCCGAATTCTTCCCAACCATTGCATACGCTTCCTCCGCCGGTGTCAAGCTGTAATCCGCTTTGGGATCAAAGGGGTACTCCCCTACGCTCTCGCCGCTGCGAAAGCTTTCCAGCTCCTGCGGTGTAAGGCTTGCAAAGAATAGTTTCGCCTGCATTTTTTGGTAACTTTCGTAGTCCGTGATGCCCACCGGCGCAAAGATATCGGCATGTTTGCGGATATTTTCCTCCAAATGTTGTTCCACCCTTTTGCGAAGCGTTTCCACACCATCCCGATAGGATTCGAACGTTACCGGCTCCCCAACAATTTCCCGCAAATCGGCAGCGAGTGTATAATAATCCGAAGGCATGTGCAGGGTGTTCAGCCAACTGTAGGATTGATAACACGTGATGTATGAAAAGGGCACCGTGAGCAGCACCAAAATCAACAGCGGCAATGGACGAAATATTTTCTTCCATTCTTGCAAGAACAATTTCATCAAGATATCTCCTTTTTCCAAAACTTTTTTGCGCAAACGGCAGACACAAGCGTCATAACAACTATGAGCATCAGCGGATAGAGCAGCTCAAAGTGCGGCAGCAGCATACTTGTGCCGCCGTCTGTGAACCAGCACTCACTTTGTATCCCCTGAGCCAGCGGCGTCATGAGGGAAAGATGCCATACGAACGGGATGTTCCCCACTGTCCTCTCCCCTAGCGCAATCGCAACCCAGTTCATGAAGATGCAGCCTGCAATGCCGCAAAAAGCGGTATACACGTTTTTGATTAGCAGTCCAAACGGAATTGCAAATAGCGCCATGACAATCGAATTTAGGTACGCTACACCGATGCCTGCCAGAAAATGGGTGCCGACCGACATACTTTCCCAGGTAATAAAGGGTAAGATGCCAAGAAAGCGCACCTCGGCGGTATGGTATTGCGCGGAGACATTTTGTGACCAGATAAGAGAAACATCGTTTAGCGCAAAATGCAGCGCATAGGTTACGCCACATAGGAGCAGGAAGCTGCCGCTACCGATGAATATCGCTGCCGCAATTTTATGCCGTATCACCCTGCGTCCGACTTTGGTTGCATAGACGACCAAATCCGTGCCAGCCATTCCTTCATACCCCAGTGCCCAGAGCATGAGAATCATAAGCAGAAATGCGGATTCCGCCAGCAGCAGCTTGCTCAAATTGTTAAATAGCATTTCGTGCTTGTAATTGGTACTGCTACCGAAATAGACACTGTCACCATCTGCGCGCAGAGCTTTTGCCTGTATCTCCGGTGTGAGAAGCTCATATTTCCAACTGAGCAGCTTAATTGCGGAATCCGATAGCTTGCTGTTTTCCAATTGATTTTTGATGTTGCCGAGATTCCAGTTTACAAACGGGTTTTCCACTTCCTGCGCCGATTGCTGCAGCATTTCATAGAGATCGCGTTCCCGGTATTCCTCCATAGTATCCCCTGGCTTGGGCACCGTTTGCAGCTTTTGTATGTATGCTTCGCCGTACTTTGTGCCTGTAATCGCAGAGAGCCGGTTGAGATAGGCAATGTCGCTGCGCTGCGCAGAAGATAGTACCACAATGACATTGAGTAGGACGCAGCCGAAAACAAAGCAAAGGATAGCAGGAGCTCTCAAGAGCTTGTACAGCTCTGCTTTCAACAGCTTCATACGGCGCTCCCTGCTGCGGCATCGTCACGGTAGATATATAGGAATGCATCTTCCAGCCCCGGTGTCACAATGTGTGCGGCTTCCGGTCGCACACCGCTTTCTAAGGCAAAGCGCACCACTGCGCCGTTTTCGCCTGTGCGCTCCGAAAGATAGACCGCGCCCACCGGCAAGCCCTGCCCTGCCGGTAGCTCAAAGATTTTTCCCTGCATTTTTTCGGTCACCTTTGCCGGAGCACCCGCATACAACACACGATGATTCTTCAAAAGCATTAAACTGTCCGCAATTGTTTCAATGTCCGACACGATATGCGTGGATAGAATCACGATGCGATCCTTGGCAAGCCCTGCCACGATATTGCGTAGCCGCACACGCTCTTTGGGGTCGAGTCCGGCGGTTGGTTCGTCCAAAATCAAAATTTTCGGGTCGTTCAGGAGTGCCTGTGCAATGCCGACACGCTGGATCATGCCTCCGGAAAATTTTCGCATTTTTTTATTTTTTACCTCAGTCAGCGACACTATTTCCAGCAGCTCTTCGATGCGGCGCTCCGCATCCGGCACACCTTTCAACGCGGCGAGATACCGTAAATATGCACGGGGAGTATATCCCTTGTAATAGCCGAAATCCTGCGGCAGATAGCCCAACAGATTGCGGTAAGATGCACCCAGTGCTGTAATCTCGCTACCGTTCCAGAGAATCTGCCCCTTGGTTGGAAAAATCAAGGTCGCCAGCATTTTAATCAGCGTGGTTTTTCCCGCACCGTTCGGCGCCAAAAAGGCACAAAGTCCGTTGTCAAAATCGATGTTCACTTCCTCCAGCGCGGTGAAGGAGCCATATTTTTTACTTACATTGTTCACAGAGAGCATGTGTAATCTCCTTTTATCGTATTGTTGCCACTGTGCGTGTACTCTTCAAAATAAAGGTTCGCAAGCCTGCGATATAGACTACAAAGAGCAGTCCGGCGGCGGCGGCGCAAACTGTGATGGGAATTGCCGAGAACAAGCGCTCTAGTCCAATTGGTGTGAATGCCAAGAGCAGGGTCGAACATATTAGGCACCAAACAGCCGGTAGTGCGCTGACCGCAAGCCGTTGCGAACTATGCAGTAGCGCCAGCGTCAGCAGGCCATACAGCAGCAGTGCACTCAAGGCAAGCAGAATTGCACGCAGAAATGCAGTGGTTCCGATGAGGGATAGCAACGGGAGTGGCAAGGTCAAAAGGGCGCCAAGTGACACAAGAATCACGCGAAATGCCGTGATATACCGCAGATCATAACAGCAAGTATCCAACACCTGCCAGGTACCGCACATGCGCTCCTTCCATGCGGAAAAGGCAAGCAGGGAAAAAAAGAAAATCGGCGCAAAAAACACCAGCGGTATCAAGCGAATGAGGCTTCCGGACAGGAAACGGGCATCGTGTACCAGCCACGCCACCAAACCGAATGCCGCCATGGTAACCAGAAGTGCCGCAAGCACCGCGTCTCCCACGCCGCCGAACGCATAACGGATGCCCACCGTACTCCAGAGCCGTTTTAATTCACTTTGCAGCGTTTGACGGGGGGGAACAGCTCGCTCGACGATTGTTTGAATACAAACTTCGCGTTCCTGCCCGGTCGGCGGTTTACCATTCATCTCGAAACAACTCCTTTATCTTGTGTATCGCACGGTAGAACTTTGTTTTCACGGTGGATTCCTGTAATTCCATCGCTTTCCCAATCTGGGCAAAGGTCATCTCTCCAAACAGATGCAGCCGCAGAATCCGTTGGATGTCGGAGGGTAGGGTGTCGATATGCTCCGTAATTTTTTCTAAAAGCGCCTTATTTTGCATTTCCTCGGTGAATTCTGCCTCTGCAAACAGTTCGGTGTCGTCAATCTGTACTTCATAGGGGTGAAATTTGCGGCGGAAATCGATGATGCGGCTGTTTGCCACCTGGTACAGCCAGGTGCGAAAGCTCGCTTTTTTACTCTCGTAGGTCGGCAGCGAACGCAATGCCGCGATGAAAATCTCCTGGGTCAAATCCTGTGCTGACTCCCTGGGATCCGCCGCGCTGACAGACTGCCGATAGGCATAGCGGAACATCTCGTCATAGTAGCGCTGCACCAGGGTATTGGCAGCGGCTTTGTCACACTTTGCCACAATGCGCCGGATCAGCTTTTCGTCGTCCATCAGATTCCCCCTAACAGGCCTGTTCATATGTTATATACGTGTTATCATCGCAAATGGTTTCAGGTTTTCTATTTTTGTCGAAGCTCTGGCTGTTAATACCAATCACCTTTCCCAAAAATTTGGGACTCACGGACAATTGATATCTTGCGCAAGAGCCATAGTAACCCTTGTTGCGCATTTTATCAATTGTACGAGAGTCCCTTTCAAGTTTTATCCGATTCTTATACCAATATCCAGAGAACACTTGCAAAATTCGGTAACGAGTGTTTCGTTTATGCGCTCTTGCCGAGTTTTCCAGGAAGTACTCTTAATGGTGATTGGTTTTACCCGCTACCAGCCAAAGCTGACTTTGCTGCCACTTTGCTGTGTGCTAACGCTGGTGTTCCAGCCGCTTGGATTATTTGCAGCTTGAATAAAGGCTTTTGTCATCTTTTCATCGCCAAAATCCAGTGTACCCTTCAGCATCAAGTAATCCTTGAGAATCAGCGGGGCGAGGGTAAAGCCTGTGAGCCACCACTGCTCTGTTTCCTTGCGTTCCAGAATTTTGAAGGAGCCAAGATACAACTGCATGCTCATCGGAATCAGCATGTCATCCGTCGCGCAGTGATAATAATCCAGTAATACTGCAGGATCCTTGTAGTAAAGTCCAATTTCCGCGCCCAAGCCTACGGTATAGCGCCCTTTCCAGAGCTGAACCATCCAATCCCTTCCGCCGTATTCAAACTTAATGCGCGTGGTATCATAGTCCATGCTCAACACCGGGGAAAGCAGGTCAAACAACGCTGTAAAACCAAAGTTACGCTGCCAGGCGTCTACCGGAGTGTAGAGCATGAGATTTTTCAAGTCCAAATCATAACCCAGCGCAAACAGGCCGATATCGTCTTTACCGTAGAGCAGCAGGTTGTCTTTGTCGAAGTATACACCGCTTGCCAGCGTATACAGCGTCCCCTTATCATCGCTGAAATACAAGTAAAACTCGCTGACCGAAGCCTTGACCGGCTCCATGGAAATGCGCAAGTCATTCACACCGTTCTTTAGCCAATCAATAATATCCACAATGCTCTTGACCGGGTTATTGTCCCCCATCAGATACTCTGCAAAATCCAGCAATTGAATAATGGTTTCGTTTTGATAGGTTTTATCTAAAAAGCGTACAAATTTTTCATCCGGCCCGCTTGCTAAAAACGTTTTTAAGTTTCCCTCAAAAACCAGCTGCTCTTCTTCCAGGATTTTGTTCTGTTCCTGCAGCTGCTGCGCTGTCGGCTGTTTGGGTTGCTCCGGCGCAGCGTTTTGCTGGGGCTGCTGCTTGCCTTTTTGCTCATTTCCCTGCTTTGCAGGTTCGTTTTCTTTCGCATCCCTTTCTTCCAGCAATACAAGCGCCTCTGACTGTGGAATCTCGCTCTTTTGCACCACTTCATTCACTGTCACCTTGGCTGCCGAGGAATTGTTATTCTGCAGCTTCGTTCCAAAATCCAGCTGCTCAATGATTGGCGATTGCACCACCGGGCCAATTGCCGCGAGCGCCAACATAACCGCAGCCAAAGCTGCCGCGCAGGTAGCCAATCTAATTTTTTTCTGTTTTCTCATAACAACCTCCTAAATCATTTGTGAGCTATTTCCTTACACAGTCTCATCATATGGCTCACACGCAAGTATGTTTCCCATATTTTGGGTTTTTATTCTACCATAATTTTAAGCTGAATTCAAGAGAAAATAAACACTACTTTTGTCAAATTCGCTCTTTTTCATTCATATTTCTCGTTTAAAAAGCGTCGCAGTTCACGGAAGAGCACTGCGCTGTCAATCGGTTTTCCTATGTGGCCGTTCATGCCGCTTTGTAAAGCTTGTTCCACATCCGACTGAAATGCATTTGCCGTCAGCGCCAAAATCGGAATCTCCTTCCCCGTCGCTAAAGCTCGAATTTCCTGCGTGGCTTCAAAGCCGCCCAT
Organism: Oscillospiraceae bacterium; assembly: GCA_031549535.1. GTDB lineage: Bacteria > Bacillota > Clostridia > Oscillospirales > Acutalibacteraceae > JAVBPP01. The sequence goes on along the minus strand of JAVBPP010000035.1, from coordinate 25,963 downwards.
TTCCGGCATTTGAATATCCATTAAAATTAAGTCATAGCGCTCCGGCTTTTCGCGAAACAGGGAGAGCGCCTGCAAGCCGTTTTCCGCGCAATCGACCTCCACGCCGGTTTCCTCCAGTATGGCAAGAACAATTTCCCGATTAATCTCAACATCCTCCGCCAGTATAATTACTTTGCCGTGCAAATCCGGCGGCAGGCTGTCAGCCTTGTCATCTTTCCGCTCTTGCGCGACGGCATCACCCTTCTGCACCCGAATACGGAAATAAAAATCGCTCCCCTTGCCCAGCACACTTTCCACCCAGATTCTGCCACCCAGCATTTCCACAATTCGCTTGCTGATGGCAAGCCCCAAGCCTGTTCCGCCGAATTTCCGTGCAATGCCGCCGTCCGCCTGTTCAAACGAGTCAAACAGCTTCCCCATTGCCTCCTTCGACAAGCCGATTCCCGTGTCAGAAACCCGGGTCAAAATTTCATACACACCGCCCTCTGCTGTTGCGCTGATATGCAGCGTAATCACGCCATGTTCCGGCGTAAACTTCACAGCGTTGCTCAGTAGGTTTGAAATCACCTGAGAAAGGCGCATTTCGTCGCTGATGATGGATTCCGGCACCTCCGGCTCAATTTCCAAAATAAGTTTCTGCTGCTTTTCTTCCGCCTTAAAGCGGATTACCGTAGAAACATTTTCCAGCATTTCATGCAGAACAAAGGGTTCCAAGTAGAGTTCCAACTTATTTGCCTCAATTTTTGACATATCCAAAACATCATTAATCAGCGCCAGCAAATGCTTGGAGGCCACCTCGGTTTTGTGTAAACAGTCCCGAATTTTTTGCAGATTCTCGGAGCGGGAGGCAATCTCCGTCATGCCGATAATCGCATTCATGGGCGTGCGAATTTCGTGGCTCATGCGGGAAAGGAACTCCCCCTTCGCCTGGCTTGCCGCCTGCGCCTGTTCCAGCAGTTCAGCGGAGTGGCGGCTCATTTCACTCATGTTGGAAATCATTTTGTTCAGCCGTTCTTCCATGACACCGAACTCGTCGGATTCCCGCACTTCAATACGCCTATCCAAATCGCCGGATGCGGCAAGATCGGCAAATTCATTCACCTTGTTCACCACGCGCCGAATACGCCGCGCCACCAAGACAATACACAGCGCCGCCAGCAACAGGCCTATCACGGGCACAATGCCCATGAGCAGCACCTGATCCATGGTGTTGCTGCGGATTTCACTTTTATGAATCAGCACAACCAGCTTCCAATTGACATCCGGAAGGGTGCAAAAATACACACTCTGCCTCACGCCATCCAGTTCAATATCCAGAACTCCGGATTCCTCCCGCAGCATCTGTGCACCAAGGGCCGCAAGCTGGGCGTCTTCATCTGTTTGAATCTTGTTGCGCATATCCCGTCCGTTATTTAAATAGGAAATATACTCGCCTTGCGCGCCAACGATAAAGGCGCGGCCGGATTGACCAATCCGAATATCCCCTGTGATTTTTTGGATATCCGTCAGCGCCATATCCGCCGTTGCAACGCCGCGCATATTCCCCTGTTCATCGAAAAACGGCTGCGTGGCTGTCGTCATCGTGACCTGCGCCACCGGGTCATAATACACATCGGACCAAACGATTTCACCGCCGGATTGTTTGCCGTCCAAATACCAGATTTCGTTATGATAATCCACTTCGGCGGCATAGTCCATCGTCACAACCGTATCCTTCTGGGAGCGGTAGGCATAGGCGCTGTAATATTTCTGCCTCGGCAACACAGCATAGGGCTCATACCAGATACCGCCGCCGACTGTGTTGCGGTTGCCGCTGATATTATTGCGCACAAACGCCTGAAAGCTCTCCGGGCGCGTGGGGTCAAGCTCCCCGCTTTGGGCGTAATGAATCAGGTTATTGGTTACATTCGCGTTCCGCGCAAGCTCCATTTGGATATCTAGACTGGCAGCATGCAGGCTCTCCTGCATCTTTTCGTTAATATGTAAACTGATTTGTGAATTTGTTACATAGTAGATAACAGCGATAAACAACATCGTAAAAACTGAAATCACCGGAATTACCGACATGATGATCCGCCAGGCTATGCTTTTAAACCTCATGCTGACACCGCCATTTTTCATTTTCCATCTTTTCACGCTCATTATAACAAAATCTGCATAAAAAAGCCACCATGTTTTTATGCACTTGTTTTTCAGGCTTCGCATATGGTATTCTGAGGAAGACGGTAGAAAATCAGGAGGTAATTTATGCAGCAGCAAACCATACAAACTGCCTTGGGCTTGGCCCTTCCCCTGCTTGGCACCTTACTCGGCGCGGCGATGGTCTTTTGCTTAAAAAACGGCATCCGGCCACGCCTGCAAAAGGCGTTGCTCGGCTTTGCTTCCGGCGTGATGATTGCCGCCTCGGTTTGGTCGCTTTTAATCCCGGCGATTAACATGGCCGAAGCTAGCAGCACCTACCCCTGGTTACCCGCCGTGCTTGGCTTTTTGGCCGGCGTTGGGTTCTTGTTGCTTTTGGATATTTTAATCCCGCACCTACATGCCAATGCGGAGAATCCGGAGGGCGCACATACCGGCCTTGGCAAATCCGCCATGCTGTTCCTGGCCGTAACGCTACATAATATTCCGGAAGGTATGGCTGTCGGCGTCGTGTTTGCCGGGGTATTATCCGGCACCGCCGGCATCACCATGTCCGGCGCTCTCGCGCTGGCAATCGGAATTGCCATTCAAAACTTTCCGGAGGGTGCCATCATCTCCATGCCCCTGCTCAGCAGCGGCATCGGCCGAAAAAAAGCCTTTGCCTACGGCGCACTTTCCGGCGCTGTTGAGCCCCTCGGCGCGCTGCTCACTATCCTACTCACGGCGCTCATTACCCCAATTTTGCCCTTCATCCTCGCATTCGCGGCGGGAGCTATGATTTATGTCGTCGTGGAAGAACTCATACCCGAAACTCAAACAGGCGCACACACCAACCTCGGCACCATCAGCACAGCTCTCGGCTTTGCGCTGATGATGATGCTGGATGTTGCACTGGGGTGAATCGGGTTCATAGCGCTTTCCCTATTTTGAGATCAAAAAAATAAAAAACATGGTGTGCTCTTTTCTTAATAAGAATTCCTGGAAAAACCTTGCAACAACTTCCTTCATACGGTATACTGACCGTGTATCAAAAAATACCGGAAATAACGGAGGAAAGATGCATGGTAAAGCAAAAGGGTATCTATAAATCAAAGGCGTTTGATCAGAAGTCAAGGACATTTTACGGCACGGCGCAGGGGCTCCCCAGCGAGGATGTGCTTTGCGCGGCTTACGATGCGCAGGGCAAGCTCTGGGCGGGCACAAAAGCAGGGCTTGCCTATTTTGACGGCGGCAAATTTGTGCCGCTCATGCTGACAGAAAGCACAGACTCCGTTTCTATGCTGTTTGCAGACCAAAGCGGTTGCCTCTGGGCGGCAAGCGGTCAGAATCTGTTTGCGGTGAAGAAGGGCAAAGCGAAGCTGTTTGCAAGCTTTGACAGCGCTGTGATGGACATGGACGAGGATCAGAGCGGCCTATATTTACTCACCGAGGACATGATTTACCTGTTTGCGGACAACGCCTGGGCAGAAAAGCGTGCCTTGGAAGAGGGCAAGAAAATAGCGGTTTATGAGGGTGTTATCCATGCGCTCACAAGTCAGGCCTTTATGATTCTGGACGGCAAGCGTCCGAGCTGGAAGCCGATTTTACCGCTGTTCGCGGATGTCCCCGCTTGTGAGATTTTTGATATTACATTTGATAAATCCGGCCATCTTTGGTTCTCAACCGCACAGGGTGCCGTGATTTATGACCGTAAAAGCTACTGGTGCGGACCGGACAAGGCACCGAACCTGCCTGCCGAGAACATATATACCACAGTTGCCGATGGAGCGGGCGGGCGCTATTTCGCTTCCGACAACGGCGTTATCTACCTAAAAAATGGTCTGCTGCGCTATTACAGCGCGCGCCGTTGGACACCGACGGCGGACATTCGCGCACTTGCGGTCTCCGCGGACGGCAATAGCGTTTGGGCTGCAACCGGCGAAGGACTTTCCCATATCGAAACGAAGGAAATGACCCTGCGCAAAAAGGCCGACCATTTCCAGGATAGTGTGGAAAAATACCATGTGCGCGATATTGGCTTTGTCACCATCTGCAGGGGCTTTGAAAATGAAGACCTTGCAACCGGCAAGGTGGAAATTTCTGACAACGATGGCCTGTGGACGGCAAACTATCTCGCCTCTCAGTCCTTCCGCTATGCGGTGACAAAGGATGAGGACGCGCTGAAGAACGCCCGCCGCTCCATGCAGGCACTGCGCTATCTCACCACGGTGACCGGCATCCCCGGCTTCCCCGCGCGTGCAATTCGCAGGGAAGGTGAAAAAGGCTACGGCGACGGCAACAAGGAATGGCCGATGGCACCGGACGGAAGCTGCGAATGGAAGTGTGAAACCTCCAGCGATGAGACGACAGGCCACTATTTCGGTTTCTTATTCTTCTATGAGTTCTGCGCTAACGAAGAGGAGAAAATTCAGGTGCGCGAGGCCTGCTGCGGCATGACGGATCACATGATGGAAAACAACTTCACCCTGGTGGACCACGACGGCAAGCGCACCACCTGGGCGATGTGGGATCCCATGATGCTCAACCATGATGATAAATGGATTTGGGAAAAGGGCATCAACTCTCTGGAATTCCTGATGTACTTAAAGGTTGCCCACCATATGTCCGGCGATGAAAAATATGACACAATGTATCGCTACCTCATCGAAAAACACCACTACGCGCTCAATGTCATCAACCAAAAGGTGGACGACGCGCATGTGACACATATTGACGACAATCTGGGCTTTTTGAGCTTTGCACCGCTGCTGTATTTGGAGCAGGATGAATCCTTGCGCAGTGTTTATCAGATGGGGCTTGCCAGCCATTGGCAGTATGAGCGCATCGAGCGCACGCCGCTGTGGAACTTTATGTACGGCGCTTTGACGGGCGATTATTGCGACCTGGAGGCCGCCGTACAGAGCATGCGCGAAATTCCAATGTCCTTGATTCGCTACACGCAAACCAACTCAACCCGAAAGAATTTGGTTTACGACACAGCTCAAAAATTCTGGGGCGAGCGTGAGCAGCTGCTGGAGCCGCTTTCCTATGAGGAGCGCCCGCTTTGCAAGTGGGACGGCAACCCCTTCCGCCCGGACGGCGGCGATTCCCGCTCGGCGGAGGACGGCACCATGTTCCTGCTGCCCTATTGGTACGCGCGTTTCTACAAGCTCATTGAGGAGGACGCGGAATAATGGATTACAACTATAACAAATGGTCCGGCGTCCATGCGCTGATGGTCACACCCTTTCACGAGGACATGACGATTGACTACGCGGCCTTTGAGCGCTATGTTCAGTGGCAGGCAAACAACAAGCCGCAATTTCTCTTTGCGGTCTGCGGTTCTGCCGAAATGAAGGCGCTAACGCCGCAGGAGCTCGAAACCATCGCAAAGCTTGCGGTGAAAAACGCAAACGGAGTCCCCGTGCTTACCACAGGTAATTTAGACGATACGTTTGAAGAGCAGGCCGCCTATCTGCAGCGCATGGAGGACAGCGGCATTGCGGGCTTCGTGTTCGTCACCCGCGGCTATGGGGAAGATCATGAAAAAATGTACAGCTACATGATGGAGCTTGCGTCGAAAACAACGCTGCCCATCGCGCTGTATGAATATCCGGGCTTCAAACCCCACCATATGAAGGCCGTTACTTACGGCGAGCTGGTGAAAACCGGCCGCTTTATCGCCATTAAGGACACCACATGCACCATGGAAGGCGTAAAGGCAAAAATAGCCGTGCAGGGGGATTCCAGCGTGTTAAACGCGAATGTGCCGCTGTTGTATGACAGCTACCGTGCCGGCGGGCGTGGCGTGATGTGCACCACTTCCACCTGCTTTGCGCAGCTGTTTGTGAAGCAGTATGACCAGGTCGTAAAAGGTGATTGGGACGGGGCAAAGCAGACGCACGAAATTATTGCAACGCTGGACGCGGCGTTGGGAGACACCTTCCCCTGCAGCGCGAAGTATTTTCTTTCTCTGCAGGGCGTTCCCATGCGCTATGAGGCGCGGGATGGCAAGACCTTGAGCGAATCACGCCGCCGTGCGCTTGACTTTATCTACGATTGGGCAAAAGGCATCGGCGCTTTATAATGGAAAGGGGTATAAACAATGAACGAACGCTATTTGATTTTAAACGCTGACGATTTTGGCATGTGCCGCGCGGCGAACTTTGCGACCTTCGATTTGCTGGAAAGCGGCGGCATTAAATCCGCCACCATTATGACTCCCTGCGGTTGGGCACCGGAGGCCTGTAAGTGGGCCGCGCAGCACCCCGAACATGCCAGTGGTGTTCATCTAACCTTCAACGCGGAGTGGGGCAACTCCCGCTGGGGACCGTTGAGCTATGACAATAACGGCAGCCTGCGCAACAATGACGGCTATTTTTACCACGATGTGGATGAGTTTGCAGACGCTTGTGACATTGACGAGGTGGAAAACGAAATCCGCGCTCAAGTGGCAAAAGCAAAGCTGCTGGGCCTAAACCCCTCTCACCTGGATAATCACATGGGGTCGCTCTATGGCCTGACCGGTAACGGAGAGCTGTTGCCGACGACTTTGAAGGTTTGCGGCGAGCTTGGCTACGCGTTCCGCATGTTTACCAAGCTGGACGAAAACCACATGCCTCACGATTTTCCGGATAATCTCTCGCCGGACACCATCAACATGCTCTTAACGGGTATACGCAACTGTGCGCAGGAGAACAAGGTGCCGCTACTGGATTACTTGATTTTCCCGGACTGGACAGAGGAGCTCAAGCAGGACTATGAAACCTACCGCGAGTTCATGCTCAATGAGCTTTCCAACATCAAAGAAGGCTTTACTGAGACCTTTATTCATCCCGCACTGGAGTGTGACGAGTTAAAAGGCACTACCAGCCTGTGGCGCTGCCGCGTTTGGGAGCACAAGCTACATAAAGACCCTAAAACCCGCCAGCACCTGGAGAGCAAGGGCATTACCTACGCCAGCTACCGTGACTTGGTACGTGTGCGCAACGCCGACGGGCAGTAAATAAATACATACAACCAGTGAAAAAGGCATTGCGCAAATAGTTTCACTGGTTGTATGTTTATTTTCAACCTAATACCAATTCGGAGGAAACTATGGAAAATCAGCTCTATCCGCAGTATAACGGAACAGACTACCCCAACCCGGATTATCACGATGGGCAGCTGCGCCCGGCCATCGGCGCTTCCAGCTACCAGGTCACGCGCGCAAACCGCTGGAATCCGGCGGATTGCGAAGACGTGGGCTGGACCTATAACCACGCTGCCGACTTAACCTTTTTTCAGGGTAACTTTTATTTGCATTACTTAAGTGTCCCCGCCTATGAACATATATCCCCCGCACAAAGCTATCTGGTGCGCTCCCGGGACGGTATTCACTGGGAGAAGCCGCGCGTCTCCTTCCCGCCCTATAAAATCCCGGCGGGTGCGGTAACGGATACCTATGGCAGAACCACCATTATCCCGGATGATGTCCATGCCGTGATGCACCAGCGCATGGCCTTTTACCAAACCGGAGGCAAGCTCTTAGTGCTGGGCTTCTACGGCCATTGCGATTGCCCCGATATGAACCCCTTCCGCTTGAACGGCATCGGCCGTGTGGTACGCGAGCTATATCCGGACGGCAGTTTTTCACCCATTTATTTTATTCGATACAATGCCTGGGCAGGCTGGACACCTGATAAATTATTATACCCTATGTATACAGAAGCGAAGGATAAGAGCTTTATTAAGGCTTGTGAGGCATTATTGGCGGATAAGCTTGCCGTTCAGCAGTGGATTGATGAACATGGCGAAGAAGATGAACTGCTCACAATTAAAGACGGCTGGCAGAACGAGGCGTTCAGCTACTATCACTTAAAAGACAAATCTGTGGTTGGCTTGTTTAAATGGAGCATGGTCTGCCGCAGCTTTGATGAAGGCGAAAGCTGGAACGGCCCGGAATTTGCGCCCAGCCTAATCCAGCCCGGCTCTAAAATCTGGGGGCAGCGCACACCGGACGGACGTTATGCGCTGGTTTGGAACCCCACCCACAGCCAGAATTGCCGCTGGCCGCTGGCAGTCGCCACCTCGGAGGACGGCTTGAATTTTGACAAGCTGCTTTCCATCCACGGCGAGGTTCCGCCCATGCGTTACCTGGGTTGGTGGAAATCCTACGGCCCGCAGTATATGCGCGGTATTTCGGAAAAACAGGAAACGCCGGACGACGAATCCTTCTGGATGTCTTACAGCATCAACAAAGAGGATATGTGGGTTACACGGGTTCCGGTGCCTGTGCAAAGCGTCAATCCCAACCACCTGAACGAAAGCTTCACCGCCATCGAGCCCAATGGATTGGTGAAGGATTGGAACATTTATTCCCCGCGCCGCTGCCCGGTTTGTGTCAAGCGTTACGCAGACGGCTCCTATCTGGAGCTGCGCGACAGTGACCCGTATGACTATGCCCGCGCCATGCGCGTGTTTCCCGAAAGCCGCCGTGTGCGCGTCTCAACGCGGGTGATGCTCAACCGCTGCGACGAGGGCAATCTTTATCTCGAAATCACGGACGGTAAAGGCCAGGTTGCAACGGGAGTTTGGTTCGATAGCCGGCAACAGCTGCATGTGATGCACAACGCCTCCCCCGAGCGGGTGGAGGTGGAATACAGCATCGGCGCCTGGTATGATTTTGTGTTTGAGCTGGACTGTGAAACGCAGCGCTACCGCCTGACAATCAACGGCAAGGAGCTGCCTGTTTTCATCTTCAGCTACCCCTGCCAGACCTTGGAGCGCATTGAGTTCCGTACGGGCGCACGCCGCAGGCTGCCGGATATGTATTCCGACCCGGACAGCGCGGATTTTGTGCAGGACGTGGACGCGCTCTCAGACAAGGAGTATCTGGAAACCATCGTTCTCGTCGATAGCGTAAAAACCGCCAAGGGCAGAGAAGTTCATCAAGATTACAGCAAGCGGGAGCGATAAGGCCACAAAAACGGTTTATACTTGGGATTAGTATTAATACCAATATCCAAAGAAGGCGTAGATAAAAAGGAGCAAGGTCTTTGCCGATTGCGGCAAAGACCTTGCTCCTTTTCGTTGATACTATTTATCCGCATTCGCCGCGGTTTTCGTCGCCAGTTCCTTATCCTGCGCCTGTTCTTCCACCGTTCTGGTGTGCTTGCGCGCCGCGCCCCTATAGTCCTTGGTTGGGAGCAAGCCGCCCTTGGCAAAGCGAGCCCTTGCCTGTGCTATGGCTTCCTTGTATTGTGGGAGCCACTGTTCCTGCGCAATGAGCATTTCGTCCACCATCTGCCAGATTTCCGGCGGGTTGCACACCGCGCCTGTCAGGGGATCCATCAGCGCGGCCTGTTTGAGCAGGGTGACATCGCCGTGCACAGCAGCCTCCACGGCTAGGCGCTGCACCCAGACACTCTGGGAGCAGACAGCAGCACAGCCCAGGGGTAAATCGCCCACGCGCGGCACGGAAATTCCGTTGCCGTCCACATAACAGGGCACTTCGACAATGCAGTCATCCGGCAAATTGGTGATGCTGCCGTTGTTCACAATATTAAAGCAGCCTCTGTAACGCCGACCGGTTTCAAGCGACTCCAAGATATAGGAGCCGTGCTCGCTGCTGCGGCGGCTGCCGTCATACTTGCGGATTTCGCCCTTCATCCAGTTCGGGAAGTCCGTGTCAAACCAGTTTCTGCCCTCCACGCATACACGCAGATAGCCGCCGGTCTCGCCGGAATGCCAATTTTCCATGTCAATCCAATCCCGGATTTCCTCCGGACGCTTGCGGTACCAGGCCAGGTATTCGGAAAGGTGGCCGTTGGATTCGGTGGAATAGCAACCGAAGCGGCGCAGGATATCCATGCGCACCTTTTCCGTTTTGCACATTTTTTCGTCTTTTTCATATGCCGCAAGCAACTCCGCCCCGGTGATTTCACGTCCCTTGTGGGCAACGCGGATATACCAGGTCTGATGGTTAATGCCCGCGCAGATAAAATCCAACTCCTCATGCGGGATACCCAGCACCTGCGCAATCTGATGCTCCCCACCCTGCACGCCGTGGCACAGGCCGAGCGTTGGAATGCCGCCGTAATGGTTCGCGGCCCAGGTCATCATGGCGTTGGGGTTGGAATAATTCAGCAGCAGCACATCCGGGCGGGAGACCTCTTTCATATCCTTGCAAAAATCCAAAATCTGCGCAATGCCGCGTTGGCCGTACATAATGCCGCCGATGCAAAGCGTATCGCCCACGCACTGATCCACGCCGTATTTCAGCGGAATTTCCACGTCCGTAACAAAGCCTTCCAGGCAACCAATGCGGGCGCAGTTGATGACATATTTCGCGTCCCGCAGCGCTTCGCGGCGGTCGAGTGTGGCGTGAATTTGAACGGGGACGCCGTTTTCGTCCAAATCACGCTGGCACAACTGCGTAACCATATCCAGATTTTGCTGATTGATGTCCATGAACGCAATTTCCGCATGTTCCCGCAGCTCCGGAACGCTCATGATATCCGTGAGTAGGGTGCGTGTGAAGCCGACGGAGCCGGCGCCGATGAAGCTAATCTTAATCATAACAAATCCTTACCCTTTCCGTTTCTGAAATCGAATGACGTTCCAGGAATGTGGTTTTAGCGTCAGCTCTGCCCTGCCGTTATCCATGGCGGGTTTCTTCGCCTGGCGCGGCATGACGCGTTGCGCCTTGGCGCTGTTGGTTTGCTTTAGGTCAAAGTCCGCCATTTCTATAACCTCAACGGCTTCCAACTCACCAAAGTCCAGCAGCTTTAATTCCAGCCGCATGGCGTCCCGCAAATCGCGGTTCACCGCAAAAATGGAAAGCTCCCCGCTTTCCTCGTTCCAAACGCCGATAGCCTCGGCGTCCGGCACATCGCAGTAATCCTTCGTGTCGTGCTTAGGCGAGGTGAGTATGGGCAGCAATGCTTTGCCGCGCCCAAAGCTGGAAACATGCAGGAAGGGATAAAAAATCGTCTGTGCCCAGGCGGCACCGCCGTTTTCCGTCATAATGGGGGCAATTACATTCACCAGCTGCGCCATACAGGCGATTTTTACGCGGTCGCAACGTTTGAGGATAGAAATGAGCATCAGCCCCACAACCAGAGCGTCCTCAAAGGTGTAGATATCCTCCAGAATATGCGGTGCCTCGCTCCATTTTTCAAACTTTGCGCCGTTGGAATGGTACCAGACATTCCATTCGTCCAGCGAGAGATTCACGGTATGGCGCGAGTGGCGCTTGCCCTTCACCGTGTCACAGATGCTGATGACGCTCTGGATAAAGGCGTCCAGCTCTGTAGAACGCGCGAGGAAGTTGCGGCTATCCCCCTGGCGGTTCTCAAAATATTGATGCAGGGAGACATAATCCACCTTGTCATAGCACAAATCCAGCGCGGTGTATTCCCATTCCCCAAAGGTTTTCATGCCCATGTTGGAGGAACCGCAGAGCACCAGCTCGATATTCGGATCCGTCATACGCATGAGCTTGGCACTCTCGTTGGCAATGCGTCCATATTCATAGGCGGTTTTATGACCCATCTGCCAGTCGCCGTCCATTTCATTGCCCAGGCACCAATACTTGATATTATGCGGCTTTTCATAGCCGTGGGAGCGGCGTAAATCACTCCAATAGCTCCCGCCGGGGTGGTTGCAGTATTCCACCAAATTGCGCGCCTCTTCCGGCCCGCGTGTGCCCAGGTTAATCGCCATTAACGGCTCGATGCCCGCTTTACGGCACCAATCCATAAATTCGTTTGTGCCGAATTGATTCGTCTCCGTAGAATCCCAGGCGAGTTCCAGCTTGCGCGGGCGCTGCCCCTTGGGACCCACGCCGTCCTCCCAATTGTAGCCCGAAACAAAGTTTCCGCCGGGATAGCGCACCAGCGGAACCTGCAGCTGCCGTACCAAAGCCAGTACATCGCCGCGAAAGCCGTTTTCATCCGCCGTGGGATGCCCCGGCTCATACACACCGCCGTAGACAGCCCTGCCCAGATGCTCTAGAAAGGAGCCGTAAACCTTAGGGTCAACATCGCCGATTGCAAATTCACGCGCCAGGGATAGGGTGGCTTTTTTCATGAATCTATTCTCCTTTTTGGGGAAATGTTTTCATCCTTCGTAGTGTGGTGCATCGCTTGAAATGTTATGGGCGGCCGCCCTCGTTACCGCGTCACAGATACGCAATTAATTGTTGCGCCTCATCAATGGAAGCAACGCGTTTTGCCGCCGTCATGCCGAATAACGCCGCGCCGACAGCCGCCTCCTCCGTGTGACGGGGCATTTTCAAATCCTTGCCAAACTGGGCGGAAAACAGGCGGCGCAACGCCTCGTTCTTGCGCAGGCCGTTACCGCTGCCAACGAGAATCCTGTGGTTCTCCCCGGCGGGGTAGAGCAGGGCAAGCTCGCTGACTATGCCTTGCAAAATGCCCCAGATTAAATGCTGCGGCGTAAAGTTTTCCAAGCCAAGGTTCTCAATCTTTCCGCGTTCCTGCGGATTTGCGCGAGTGCCGCTGAAGGTGGTGGTAACGCGCATGCAATTCGCCGGGCGTTCGCTTTGCGCAAGGTAGCTATCTATGGCGGGGTAGGCGCTTTCAAAGGGTCTGCCACAGCTAAACTCTGCCGTTTTGCGCAAAAACTGCTCCAGCGCCGCGAAGGCACGTCCGCCGCAGAGCGAACAGCCCACGCGTAAAAACAGGCCGTCCACGCAGGGGCGCAGCTCCGTTTGAGCAAAGGGTGCCGTGTTCGCAGTTGCGAAGGAAATCTGGCTGCCTGTGCCGACATTTACCAGCAGCGTTTCGTTCATGTCGCTCACAGAACCTAAAAAACTCGCTTGATTATCGCCGATGGCAACAGTTACGGGGATGGATTGATAGCTGCCCGCAAGCGCAAAATCCGCCGTGACCTCCGGGAAGAAGGCGGAATCCAAACCCGCCTGGCGAATGGCCTTTTCGTCAAAGCGCATGGTCATGTTCTGAAACAGGCCAAAGCTTGCCGCGTCTGAAGCATGCACCAACGGCGTTTTTCTGCCGCAAAGGCGCATGGCAACATAGTCATGAATGGTGCAGAAGCTCACGGCGTCCTCCGGCACACGGCGCAGAGTGTGGTGGGTATAATAGCTCGCCGCGCCAAAGCCGCTGGCCATAGGGTAGGCCGTTAAGCCGGAAAGGCGCTGGGCATAACTCACCGCGCCCTCCCCCAGCTCGTTTGCGCTCTCATCCTGCCAGGTATACAGGGGGCTGACGGAAACACCCTCCCTGTTCAGGTAGGTGATGCCGTGCATTTGCCCGGTGATGCCGATGCAGCTGACCGGAGCGAAACGCGCCGTGATATCGGCAAGAATCGTTTCACAACAAGCGAGGATGGCGGCGGGATTTTGCAGGCGCTCATAGGGTTTCCCTGCAAGCGCGGTGTCGTTCGGCCTGGTGATGCTTTGCAGCAACTCACCGCTCTCCTCATCCAAAACCACCGCGCAAATCGTGGTGGTGCCGATATCCAAACCAACTGCTCTCATCGTGATTCTACCCCCTGTATAATGCATCAATTTGTTCCAGTGTATAGGCGCAAAACGCCTGCTCTTCTTCCTTGTGCGTTTCCATTTCCCCGGAGCTTTGATAGGCGCTCAAAGCAGATTTTACCAGCGGAGCATAACGCTCCGGCAGATTTTCAAGACCCCAAAGGCCGCCTTCTTCTTTAGATAGCACCAAATCATCCCGAACCGCAGCGTAAACACGGCACAAATTCAGAATGATGTAAACCGGGGCGCTGTGCACATCCTCAGCTGCGTTTTCAATGTCAAGCAGAATACTATCCAAATAATCGCGGCGCGGAACCGCGGCAAAAACCCGATTTATCGGCTCACCGTATACTACAATCCCCTTATACCGGGTCACAGTAAAATGCGCTGCTAAATCGGAATCCGTTTTCATCTCCGAACCGCATAAAGAAAGGGCATTCGCTTGATACCGTTCCAGCCAATCATTAGAAAAATGCAGTTCAAACGGGGTTGGATAAACGAATTTTCGGCAGTGCTGTTCCAGCACAACGCTCATTTCAAAGCCCTTTTTCGGCGCATTGGGCAACAACGCCACCAAAGCCTGCAGCAATGCCAGCTTTTCTTCCTGTTTTAGGGCATGCCGCACCACAACAAGAAAGTCAATATCGCTGCCCTGCCACCGAAAACAACCGAAGGCTGCGGAGCCGTGCAGGTAAATCCCAACTAAATTGTCGCCCAACAACTCAATGTACCGTGCGGCAATCCGCCGCATCAAAGGCTCATAGGCCTGTTCCATCAACCAATCCTCGTGGACTCCAAATCCAGGCGCTGGATGATATCCTGCTGAATCGCAGGCGATAAATCCAGAAAATTCACAAAGGTGCCGTGGATACGCATGATATACACGCCGCTGGGCGCGTACTTTTTGGGATTATCCAAAACCTTGCGCAGGGTTTCCGGCGTGGTGACGTTGACATAGAGGTAGAACGGCGCAAACGCTCCGTTATGCTCGTTGAAGAACAGCGGCTGAATCACGCGCGTGTTAAATTCCGCGCCCTTATCCGCAAAACTTTCGGAGGGGAAGAATTTGGGGTCAATGCCCATATGCGAAGCATATCCGCCGATAAACTTACCGAAGGGCAGCTTGCGGTTGGAAAGCATGCGGAAGCCAAGGCCGTTGCCCGCTTCGCCGTGGAGCGGGTCTACGCCGTAGTTGAGCTGTTCGCGCGCCGGGCGGCCGTCCGGCGTTGCGCCGACCCAATAGCCGTAGAGCAGGTGTGTGGAGGGGCTGCTCCAATCCGGGCGGAAGGGGTTGCCCAGGTAATTCTTCTGTGCATGCACAATGTCCGAAACACGGTTTGCGATTTCAACAGCGTCATTGTCAACGCTCTCGATGTTGTTGCCAAATTTCGGGGCGGCGTGCAGATATTGGCGCAAGGCCTCGTCGCCCGCAAAGTTATTGCGCAGGGCGAACAGTAGCTTAGAAGCATCCTCCGGTTTTTCTGCCAAAAGCTTATCAATTGCGGCAAAAGAGTCCGCAATCACGCTCAAGCCGTGAATCAAACAGCCGCTGCCGTTATATTTTGTCCCCTGTTTGGAGGGGTGGCGCATGTCAATGGCGCTTTCCATCCCGCCCATAAACGCGGAAAGGAAGGGGGTGCGCAGGTGGGAAAGCGCACGGGAGGCACCGTTGGCGGCATCCGCCATTTTACCCACAAAATAGCTGACATTCGCATAAAACAATTCACGGATATTTTGCAACAGCTTTTTATCGTCCGCCTCCTCGACGGCGGTATCCAGCACCTTACCCGTAATCAGAGACTTTCCGCCGTTCAGCGTCAGCTCCAAAATTTTCGGCAAGTTCAGCCAGCTGTTTGTGGTGTTGGCGTTATCCTTACCCATTATCAGCGGCTCCTGACAGCCTGCGATGGAATAATTCTCCAAATCCTCCTGCGCAACACCCGCGGATAGCAGGGCGGGGAACACGCTGTCGTCATTAAACAGCGAGGGCGTGAGCACGCCGGGGGTGAAAAAGAAGCGTCCCAGCTCGCGGTATAGTTCCTCTGGGGTTTCTTTGTGTAGCTTCACGGAGAGAATCGGCTGCGGGAGATTCATGTCAAAGTAGGCATCCAGCAGCGCGTAGGTCGTTGGGTTTGTCAAATCCCTGCCCGTGGAGGATTTTCCTCCGACGATGAGGTTTTGGCTGATGGCCCAGCTGCGGTCAGCCACATTATAGAATACCAGAAAATGCTTTAAGAGCGCGGCGGCCTGTGCGCGGTTTTCGCCGCTCATGCGGCGGTAAGGCTCAAAGATGCGGTCCACATTGCCCACGGAAAAGGCGTAGGGGTTGGGCGCTTGCTCCAGGCACATCACCTGCCAGAGCAGAATAAAGGCCTGGATGGCCTCAAACAGGCTTTCCGCCGGCTGCTCCGGCACCTTACGCAGTGTTGCCTCCAAAAGAGCAAGGCGCTCTTTCTGTACGCCCTGCGCCGTTTTGCTCTGTTTTGCGGCAATGTCGGCATAGCGCTTTGCCAGGGTCAGAACGGTTTTCAAGCTCCGCTCCATCGCCTGCAGCGTTTCAATTTTTTCAGCATCCGTCTCACTTTTCAGCTTTTTCATGATTTCTGTGCGCAACGCGCTAACGCCGTATTGCAAAGCGGGGCGAAAGTCTGGAATTAAGTGACCCGTTACCTGCTCAATAAAGAAGGCTACTTCGCTGGTGTAAGTGGTTGCCTGCTCATAGACCTGCGACAAATCCTGCACATAGGCGCCCTGCTTGGTGCGTGCACGCAGGGCGTCAATGCGTTCCTGCGTAAACTGCGCGTTCGGCTCAATGTCATCAAACACAGCGGTAGGGTCGCAGTAGCCGGAGAAGGTTTCTACGCGGAAAGCGGGGTTAATCAACGCATAGGTGCGCGCAAAGGCATCCCGCTGGGTGCCCGCAAACACAGCGTTTTCACTGATGGAAAGCGGAATATCCGCAATGATTTGCTCCAAAGACACGGCGGCGCTCAATTCCTCGGATAAATCCGGGTTTGCATCCTGTGCTTTCACCGCCGCCTCGCGAGCCAAAAACCAACCATCCAAGCGCATAATGGCGCGTTCCTCTTTGAACAGTTCTTTTGCGAGCGCCGTAATCTCCTCGGGGGTCATATGTAAGCCTGTCATATCCTCGTCTCCTTTTTTATGTATGCACAATGGGAAGATTCTTCTGCCGGAACAGCTGCACGAACTGCCGCAACGTTTCCGGCGAAACCTCGCCCTGTTTCATGGTGTAAGAAAGGCCGCATTGCTTCCATTTGTGTTTGCCGTATTCATGATAGCGCAGCAACTCAATTTGCGCGTTTGCCAAATTCATATCCGCAAATAGCGCCGCAAAACCCTGTGCGTCCGCCTCGCCCGCATTAAAACCGCCGATGAGCGGAACACGGATGAGCAGCTGCCCGCGCCGGGAAAGCGCGGCACGGATATTTTGCAGAATCAAGCTGTTCCCAACACCGGTGAAGCGCTTATGCACGGCGTCGTCATAGTGCTTACAGTCCAAAATCAAGTAATCCACCAGGGGAAACAGCTCCGGCAGCGCGGGGTGATGGCCGTTGCTCTCCAGCGCGGTGTGAATACCATTCTTTTTCAGCTGCGTCAAAAGTGCTTTCACTGCGTCAAACTGCACAGTGGCCTCGCCGCCTGTTAGGGTGACGCCGCCGCCGCTGAAATACATCGGCCTGCAGTCCAGACATTCTTTCAAGATTTCCTCCAACGGCACCCGCTTGGCGGACCATTCCAGCGCACTGCCGGGCGTTTGCGTGCAGTCATGCGTTTGGCAGAGGGCGCAAACCGCTCTGTCGAGCGTATCGCCCCTCACCGCTCCACGCGGGCAGGCACTTTCGGCCGGGGGCCCGGTTTGTAAAAGACAACCGCCCGGCTGTAACCCCTCCGGGTTCGCGCACCAGGGGCAGCGCAGGTTGCAGCCCTGTAAATGGTAAACCAAACGGTTTCCGGGGCCGTCCTGCGAAAAATTAAAGCCTTTTTGAAACAGTAATAATTCCATAGCTTATTGCCGCTCAAATGCGGATTTCGGTGCACCGCACAGGGGGCAGCACCAATCCTCCGGCAAAGCCTCAAACGGCGTTTCGCCGTCATAAACATAGCCGCACAGGGTGCAGACCCATTGCTCGGCTGTAATAGCAGCTGGGGCGGCCGGATCTGTCTTTTGCTCCTGCGGCTGCGTAGCCCGCGCTTCAAACGCAAATTTTCCGCTGCCGCAAAGCGGGCAAATCCAATCCTCCGGCAACTGCTCAAACGGCGTTTCGCCGTCATAGACATAGCCGCACAGGGTACAAACCCATTGCTCGCTGACGCATAAGTTTTTCCCCGGCGCTTTTCCGCTTTCCGTAAAGTCACTGAATGCGGTCTGCGCCTTGGCTTTGAGACCCTTGTGGTAGTCCGCGTAGAGCAGCGGCTGTGCCTTTCTGCCGTTTTGTGCATCTGTAACAGATGCTGTAACAACGGTATGCGTGGGGTATTCCTCTATGCGCAGCACAGAACAGTATAGATACGAGATTGCATCATTTAGGATCGGTAGCGCATGCCATAGCGTATGCGGCACTGCGCTCCATTTATCCGCATTTGCACCGCTTTGAAAACCAAAATTACCAATCACAAAGGGGTGCACATCCTCCGGCAGCACGCTCACGGTGAACGCGCCGCTTTCACGGATGGCCGCAACGCTGTGGCCCGTGTTCATAAACCCGGCCACAACAACCGGCTCTTCACCGCCCGCAACCTGTACGAAAGCATCCAAAATCCTTCCGCCAAGGCGGCCTTCCCCCTGTACCCCCACGGCATACAGCCCGTAAGACAGGGCAAACAATGCGCTTTGATCCATTCTGGTTTCGCTCACTTTCCTGTTGTTGTTCCGGTATCGTCCGTATCCGCGGCGTAAATAAAATCGTATAAATACGCGCGGTTCTTTTCCATGTCCGCGTCAATGATATAGCTGCCGTTTTTGCGTCCGTCTTGGAACAAGCCTTCCTTGGGAATCTGCGCCTGCTCAATATCATAGCGCATATAAGGGGCGGCGTTGAAGGCCAGCTTTGTTAAATCCGTCGGATCCATATCTGTTTGCACCTTCGACAGATTTTCCTTGGCAATCTTCAGCAGAGACATGGGATTTTCTTTTTTCAGTTTGTCAAACACAGCCGTCATCACCATTCTCTGGCGGGAGGAGCGTTTAAAGTCCGTATCCTGCTTGCGGATACGCGAGAACAGCAGGGCGGTTTTGCCGTCCATATGCACACTGTCGCCCGGTTCCACGGTAATTTTGCCGTAGCGGTACATTTCTTTGGCCTCATTCTTGGTCACAGGCAAATCCACGCCGCCGACGGTATCAATTATCTGTTGAAACATCTCAAAGTCTATCATGACAAACTTATTGATTTTCACATTAAAATTATATTCAATTGTTTTAATTACCAAGTTTGCCCCGCCATAGGTGCAGGCGGCGTTGAGCTTTGCGTCAAATTTGCCGGGGATGGGCACCCAGGTGTCACGCATAAAGGAGGTGAGCTTGATTTTTTTATTGTTCTTGTCCAGCGAAACGAGTATCATGGAGTCCGAACGATAGGTTTTCTCATTCCCGCGCTTGTCCACCCCGATGACGAGCACATTGAACACATTTTTATTTTGGAACAAATCCGCATCGGTCACATATTCGTTGCTCTCGCGCGTGGTATCGATAGAAACCTCGCTGAACATGCGGTAAACCACCACAAAGGTAGAGCCCAAAACCAGAAACATGACGACAAACAAGGCTATGATGACCTTGGAGTTGTTATGCTTCTTCTTCTTTACCGGAGGCTTTTTCATAGGCGGAACACCCTGCGGCCTTGGCAATTGTGACCCATTGCTGTTGGAATATACATCGTCCATGTTATACTTTCTCCTCTTCATCCGAAACTTACCCAAATCGTCTCTATTTTACTATCATTCTCTGATTTCGGCAATGCTTTTTTAAAATTATTTCTGGGCTCATGTAGAGTATGCACAATATATAGTGTTTTTTGCCTTTAAAATTCCCGGAAATTGCACTTCGCAAATTGACATTCCCGCGCTTTTCCGTTACAATAAGCCTGCGAGCAGACTGGGCAGCTGCGGTTTTGAGCGGCGGTTGTAATACCCCGCTCAAAGCTGAGGAAAGTCCGGGCTCCACAGGGCAGGATAACGGCTAACGGCCGCCGAGGGTGACCTTAGGGAAAGTGCAACAGAGATATACCGCCATATTTTTATGGTAAGGGTGGAAAGGCGAGGTAAGAGCTCACCGGCTGTGCGGGAGACCACGCAGCCCTGTAAACCCTATCCGGAGCAACACCGACCGGAGATGAAGCCCCGCGCTTCAGCGCTTGCCCGGCGTATTCTCCAACGGGTGGCATAAGCTTTGCGGCAACGCAGGGCTCAGATAGATAGTTGCCTTCAACGACAGAACCCGGCTTACAGGTCTGCTCGCAACTGTATCACCAAAAACGCGGCATGCATATGCTGAGTATTGAGGTGAACAGAATGTTTCATGCAATACTTTACGCAGCCATTACAATTCTGGCGCTGTTTGGGCTGATATCGCTGATTTATTACATCGCGGTGCGCCTGATGCATCTGCACAGCAAGGATGCCTACTTGGTTGTGCTCCCTGCCGATGCAAACAGCCGTGATGTTGCCGGCCAACTTTATACCGAAAAGCTGCGCATGAGCTTTTTTGGCGACGGGGAAACCGGGCATGTCATTGCGCTGGATTGCGGCATGGACGAAATTCAGCTGCAGAATTGCAAAAGCCTATGCTTGGAGAGTACGGGGCTTTACGTTTGCAAGCCGGAGCAGCTCGGTGAACTGTGCGTTTCACTGAGCCAAACGAACGAGGATACATAATGCAGGAACAGGAACTAATACCGTTGCAGGGCACAGTGGAGGCCATCACCTTCCGCAGTGAGGAAAGCGGATTCACCGTTATGGACTTTGTTCATAGCGGTGAACTCATTACGGTTGTCGGCGCTTTGCCCTCTGTCAACCCCGGCGAGAGCCTAAAGCTGCAAGGCTTTTGGGACTATCACCCAAACTTTGGGCGTCAATTCCGCGCGCAGTTATGCGAGCGCGAAATGCCCAAGAGCGCGGCGGATATGCAAAAATATCTCGCCTCCGGTGCCATTAAGGGCATCGGCGTTGTGATGGCCACTAAAATCGTTGAGGCCTTTGGCGCGGAAAGCTTTGAGGTGCTGGAACATGACCCCAAGCGTCTGGCGCAAATTAAGGGCATATCCCCGGCGAAGGCCGAGAGTATCTCCAAGGCCTTTCAAAAGCAGTTCGCCGTGCGCGAGGTGATAATTGCGCTGGAAAAATTCGGCATGACACCCAGCGAGAGCATTAAAGCCTTTCGCGTATTGGGGATGAACGCCATAGATACCGTCCGGCGCAACCCCTATATCCTGTGCGAGGAGCATGTGGGCATCGGCTTTACGCGCGCGGATGAAATCTCCGCCAAGCTGCCGGACAGCCCCGCTGCCACCCTGCGCACGCAGGCCGGGATTTTGCATTTGCTGCGCCACAACCTTTACAACAGCGGCCACACCTGCCTGCCGCGCGAAAAACTTTTGCCGCTTTGTGCCGGCTTTTTAGCAAACAGTCAGGATGAGGTGGATATCGCCATTGATACGTTGCTGGAAACGCGCCGCCTGGCCCGGGATAACATCGGTGAGCGGGAATTTTTGTTTTTACCCTTGGTTTACGCCGCGGAAAAACGGGCGAGCGAGCGCTTAATTCAGTTTTTGAACTTCCCCCCTGCGGGGGCGGAAACCGCGTTGCAGGATTTGGAAAAAATTGAAAAGCAGAACGGAATTGCTTACGGGGACAAGCAGCGGGAGGCCATCCTCACCGCCGTGCGGCGCGGCATGCTGATTTTGACCGGCGGCCCCGGAACGGGCAAAACCACAACGCTCAACGCCATTTTAAAATTGTTTGAGATGCATGACTTGGATGTTTCCCTCGCGGCGCCGACCGGCCGCGCAGCAAAACGCATGAGCGAAATCACGGGGAAAGAGGCCAAAACCATCCACCGCCTGTTGGAGGTGGAGTGGGATCAGAACGAGTCGCAGCATTTTGCACGGAATATGGAAAACCCGCTGGAATGCGATGTGTTGATATTGGACGAGCTTTCCATGGTGGATATCCAACTATTCTCCAGCCTGCTGGACGCCATCCCCCCCGGCTGCCGCTTTATTATGGTGGGCGATTCCGACCAGCTGCCGCCCGTTGGCCCGGGGAATGTGCTGCGTGATCTCATCCGCAGCGGTCTAATGCCCGTTGTGGAGCTGAAAGAGGTGTTTCGCCAAGCGATGGAGAGCCTGATAGTCACCAACGCGCACAAAATCGTGAACGGGGAACAACCGGTTCTAGACAGCCGCGACCGTGACTTTTTCTTTTTGCCCAAGGGCAGCGCGGCGCAAACCGCACAGCTGGTGTGTGACTTAAACGTCCGGCGTTTGCCGGAGGCCTATGGCTACTCGCCCCTGAGCGATATTCAGGTCATCTGCCCTTCCCGCAAGGGGGACGCTGGCACCTATAATCTCAACCGCTGCCTGCAGCAGGTGCTCAATCCGCCCGATAAAGGCAAGCATGAGCTACCCTCCGCCGGAAGAATTTTTCGCGAGGGCGACAAGGTGATGCAAATAAAAAATAATTACGATTTAGAATGGAGCAGCGCGGAGAAAGACGGTGCTGGAATTTTTAACGGCGATATCGGTATCATCAAGCGCATCTCCGGCGACGGCAACACGCTGGACATTCATTTTGACGATAAACGCACCCACTATCCGGCGGAAAACCTGCAGGAGCTAGAACACGCCTATGCCATCACAGTGCACAAAAGCCAGGGCAACGAGTTTGAAGCGGTGATTCTGCCCATCTGCCGTGTTGCACCGCAGCTCGCTTACCGCAATTTGTTGTATACCGCCGTCACACGCGCCAAAAAGCTGCTCATCGCCGTGGGCAGCGGCACAGAGCTGCAGAGTATGGCGGAAAACAGCAGGCAGGCGAAGCGTTATAGCGCGTTAAAGACATTTTTAATCCGCGAAAAGGGGCAAACTTTATGAAAGCGAAAAACGTAATCTTCTATTTTTCAGACCAACAGCGCTGGGATACGGTAAACGAAACGCTCACACCAAACCTGATGGAGCTGGCGAAGGACGGCACACTCTTTGAGCAATGCTACACCTGCCAGCCGGTTTGCGGCCCGGCACGCGCCTGCCTGCAGACCGGGCTGTTCGCCTCCCAAAACGGCTGCCACTGGAACGGGATTCCGCTGGAAAACAGCCCCGATTTGCTCGCGGATCAGTTCGGTGCCGCCGGGTACGAAACCGCCTACATCGGCAAATGGCACCTCGCCTCCGGCACGCGCTCGGACGGCACGGTCCACTGCGAAACTACGGCAATCCCTGCACAGCGGCGGGGCGGCTACAGCTATTGGCGTGCATCAGATGTGCTGGAGTTTACCTCCCACGGCTATGACGGATATCTCTTTGACGGGGACGGGAACAAGCTGGAATTCACAGGCTACCGCGCGGACTGCATCAACGACTATGCGTTGGAGTTCCTGCAAAAGCGGGATAACAGCCAGCCCTTCTTTCTCTTCGTTTCGCAAATCGAGCCGCATCATCAAAATGACCATAACCACTATGAGGGCTATAAACCAACCGTGGAGCAATACCGCGATTACCCGATTCCAGAGGATTTGTGCTTTTTACCCGGAGATTACCGCGAGGAATACCCCGACTATCTCTCCGCAATCAACCGCCTGGATTACAACATCGGCCGGCTGGTTGAAACGCTCAAAGAATTGGGGCTCTATGAGGACACAGTAATTGTATACACGAGCGACCATGGCTCCCATTTCCGTACGCGCAACATGGAATACAAGCGCTCCTGCCATGATTCCTGCACACATATTCCGCTGCTGATTGCCGGCGGAGCCTTTGCGGGCGGAGGGAAGGACAGCCGCTTAGTCAGCCTGATTGATCTGCCGCCCACGCTGCTCTCCTGCGCGGGCATTCCGGTTCCGCAAAGCTATATGGGTAATGATTTGAACCGGAGCATGCAGCCGGGTGAGCCCGGGCGGGACTGCGTGTTTATGCAAATCAGTGAAAGTCATATTGGGCGCGCAATTCGCACGGCGGACTACAAATACTCGGTACGTTCCCGGCGCAACATCAAGCCGCGCCCCGGCGTTGCCAGCTATTACGAGGACTTTCTCTACGATTTGCGGAACGACCCCTATGAAAAGAAAAATCTGGCACGCAGCAAGGCATACCAGACTGTGCGGGAGGAGCTGCGCAGCCTGCTGATACGAGAAATGAAGCAGGCCGGCGAAACGGAGCCGGTCATCAAGCCCGCGCCGTGGGTGCCGGAATGGTTTTTGTAGAAACGTGTGGATTTTCCGACACTGCTTGCTCGTTGGGACGTATCTCAAATCTTAAGATTCACCCCAAAGTGTGTGCCTACGGAAACTATTCAAACTTAATTTCCAACGAGTCGCAAATAGGTTTGTAACCAATTTTTTGATATATGCTGTTGGACGTTGGATTCGCTAAATCCGTGTACAGCACGCATTTGGTAAACCCGCGCTCTAAGATGATATGGCTAACCGCGGCAACGCATGATGTTGCATATCCTTTGCCGCGAAAATACGGTGGCGTGTAAACAAAACCCACACCGCAGACGGTCTGCATCTCTCTGTTGATTTTCGCCATCGAAACAGGAATGCCATCATCCTCTAAAATATAAAGTTTCCCGGATGAAATATTGTAACGGCTATAGTCTGCTTCTCGTTGAACCGCCGGAGCAGTGCCAAAACAATCGCTCTGAAATCCGGCAGACCAATACGGCAGAAACGCCATATCGCTCTCTTGTGCCAGGCGCAGGTTGCCGACAAGGGGAACACTGGAGTTTACTTGCATTAGTTCATATATCCGTTGATTTTTATTTATTGCGTATTTGAGCCCTTTTTTAGCTGTGTATGCTCGCGCAAAACTCTCAGCCAAAGTGTTTTCTGTCATGACACCGCCGACTATAAAATCGGTTGCCAATATCCCTTCTATTAGGCAAGTCAGGGCTTTATCATCGTTTTGATTATCAGACGCATAAAGCGTTAGGTTGTGCGGCGGCGTCATTATGGCAGTCAACCGGATTCCGGTTTCATCGGACACGGTAGCCATGAACCAGCCCGCAGGGTCACGCCACCCCGTTATGTCCTTCCCTTCGTTGCCGATTATGATATTACCCAGGGGAATTAAATTTTGCGCTTCGTGGCGCATCAGCACACCATAAGTATCTCTGTAGAAATCATTAATGTTACCGTAAAGTTTGAAATTCATTTAATCATCAATCCTCACTTGCCTGTTTGAAATATAACACCTAATCAAGGTGAGGCAAAACCTCGACTGCTGTCTCACCGCCGCTCATGAGTGAAATTCGCGCCAAGTTATACTCCGTGATTAGAGCCTTTAAAAAAACAATAAAAGCCTCGCCTTTTATAATTTTTGCTTTCATATAGTTTTCAAAAGATATGGATGTTTTGCTACCATCATACCATTCAAATAAATCTGATACGATTTCTTCAACATATTCATTGTATTCTTTTGAAAGCAATATCCACTTGGAAATATCTGCTGAACTTATTGTTTTAATGTTCAAATCATTCACCATCAAAAACAAATACCGCTACTGACTTCATTGTAACAAAAACCCGCCTCAAAAGCAACTTCAGCTTTTTCGACAGGTTTCAACGCTTGGTGCAGAGCAAGGGATTCGGAACCCCACGAGGGTTCTCATCCGGCGCTCCGCAACAAAAAAACAAAACGTGCCCGACGCGGTCAGACACATTTCATTTTTTGTGTTTAGACTCCTGAAATGATACAATTTCGCAAATAGAAATCGGGGATTTCATGCCCATCATTTCGGAGGTAGTTTCATCGTTCGGGAGTTTGTACCCCCCTAAAGACTAAAATGGTATAGCACGTTCGTTGTGCGATTACAACCCCCAAATTTTGTCCCCCCTCTGTTGTAGTGCATACCCCCTTGGAGGTTTTGTCATCTCCTTGGGGCTTATTGCACCCCTCCTGCGGAGATTTGTACCCCCTTAAGTCTATAGATGCGTCATTATGAAATCTTCAATATGCTACTTAGGGCATCCTGAAAAACTCAACACAGCGACACGAAACGCAATGCAAGCCGCAAAAAACGCAGATTTGGAAAATAGCGCTGCAAAAGCAGGCGTATGCGTACATTCATACACAGAACCTGCATCGCAGCCTCAGTCATAGA
>JAVBPP010000069.1:0-13748 GCA_031549535.1 Oscillospiraceae bacterium | reverse complement strand
CCGAAATTTTCCGGAACACTCGTTCCCCTACGCTCCACTCCTGTTCCGGAAAATTTCGTTTATTGTGTTTTATGACTGCACTTTTATTGACAATTACAGCTTCCTAGACGCACCGTCGTACCTCTGTCAACCGACTGCCGCAGGGAACCGGCATCGGAACGATATACAAACGCGGGGCATCCCATAAGCTGGATGCCCCGCGTTTATTTTGTTTGTTATTGCTTGATTGCTTGAATCTTCAAGTAATGGCGGCGCACCAGCGTTAAATCCAAGGAGGTGACCAAACCGTCGCCGTTGATATCCGCCGCGGTCAGGTCTGTGCCACTGAGCTTGCGCTTGCCCAGATAGTGCGCACGAATGAGTGTGGCGTCCAGGGAGGTGATGTAGCCGTCCCCGTTTACATCGCCCTTCAGGCGTTTTACGACTGCCTTTACTACAACATCCTTGAGCGTTGTGGTCAGTGCCTTGTGCCCCGGTGCGGTAAAGGTTACGGTTAGGGTCTGGTTGCCGACTTTTTTGGCGTCATAGCCCGTCACCTTGATGCGGGAATCGGTCAAATCAATCGTTTCCTGCGTGTCATTGTTATAATACACCCTTGCCTGCGCGCCCGCGAGGATGAGGGCTTGGCCGACGGTGTAGCTCATCTTGGTGGGCTTGCGGAACACCTCGACCTTCTGCGGCACACGGGCGGTTACATTGACGGTAAAGCTGCCCTTATCTGCCCCGTAGCTGATGGTTGCAGTTTGTTTGCCCACCTTGCTGAAGGAGCGCGGTGAAACGGTAACCGTGCCTTTGTTAAGCATTTCTGTGGTAATGGTTACGGTTTTCGTTGTACCGTTGTCGTAGTAATACTGCAGTTTTGTGCCGCTGAGGTTGAGCAGCTTGCCCTGCACGATGGACTGCGGATAGTTTGAAACCGTGATTTTCTCCAGCGCCTTTGCGCTGTATTGCGCGGTGAAGGTCTGCGCGGCGTTCGGCATGGTAGCCGGGATTTTGGGTGACCAGCCCGTGAAGGTTTTATCCGCCGTATGCGGGGCGGCGGGCGGGATGATGGTTTGACCGTAGTAGTATTTCACCGTGCTGCTGCCGGAGGCGGTTTTGAAGGTTGCGTTGTATTGCTTGCGGGCAAAGTACGCCGTGAGCGTCAGCTTGCCGTCTTTCGGGTCTGGAACCGTTCCGGAAAGAATGTTTTGGCTGTCCTTTGCGGGATCCAGCACAAAGCCGGTTTTGTAGCTTTCGGAGGTGCTCACAACGGTTCCGATGATGCCGTTCTTCTTCACGGTTGTAACGGGGCTGCCGTATTTGCCGGTTGTACCCATCGCATAAACAGAAACATTGTATTCCACATAGAGCGTTGCGTTAAAGCTGCGGTCGGCCGTGCCCATGGTGCCCGAAACAGTCCAGCCGCTGAAGATATAGTCTTTCCCATAGCTGGTCGCCGGGGTTTTGATGGTGTCGCCGTATTTATACGTTACGCTTGTGAAGGGATCGCCGTTAATTTTAAAAATTGCCTTATGCCGCTGCAGCTTATAACTGCCGGTGAGGGTCAACGCGCTGTTTGGCATGGTGGAAACACTGGGTGTCCAGCCACTGAAGGCGTCGTAGCCGGTTTTGAGCGCCATGCCCACAAACGGCAGCTCCGCGCCGAAAATATAATTCTCATAGGTCTTGTGCACGGTTTCTTTTAAGGTGCCTGTGCCGATTTCCTCAATGTTGTATTTATAAACCAGCTTGTGGCGGTTGCGCTTGTAGTAGACGTCAAAGACCTGGCTCTCGTCCCCTGTGATGGTGAAGCTGGGTTTGCTTTTTACCGTGTCCAGGGTAAAGCCGGTTTTACCCGCGCCCTTGATGTCATTGAGTGCCACAGCCTGCTCACAGGTCCCTGTGCGCACCGCGCCAAGCACTGTCTCCACGCCCGCGTCGGTATAACTGCCCTCGGTGGATTCATAGATATAGCGCGCGCGGTATTTCACATCGCTGCGCGGTGCCCAGCTCAGCACGGTGAGCGCCACATCACTTGTGCCGACCACTGTCAGGTTTGCAACGCTCCAAACAGGCTTATAGCCGGGTTTGACGGTGAGCATATCGCTGGGGTAAACAATGGTGGTTCCGGTTTTGGCCTTAAACACGGGCGGCTTGGTGTAACCTGCGCCATAGTCAAAGGAAATGGTGTATTCCCTGCCCCAAACAGCCTCATAGCTGCGGTCGCCCAGCGTCTCCAGCTTACCCAGGGCGTTTGCTTTGTAGGTTGTGCCGTCATACTTCCAGCCGTCCAGCTCATAGCCTTCCTGCGCGGTGGGGAGGGTGGCCGGGGGTGTGATTGCGCCTTGATAGGGCACGGTGACGGTTTCCACATACTGCGCATCCAGCGGATCGGTGAAGGTCATGGTGTAGCTGTTTCTGCTGTAATAGACCCGCAGCTGCGCTGTGCCGTCTCCCTTGACGGTAACCGTATCCGATTCGCCGTTGTTGCCCACGAGGAAGCTGAAGCCCGTAAAATCGTCTCGCTTGGCCTGCGCCGCGGTGAGGGAGGGGGCATCCGTTGTGCCCGTCAACTCCTGCTCACCCAGCAGCACATCATAGACCGTGCTGTCGCTCAAACTTTGGCCGTAATGCTTCACGGTATATTTTGTGTCAGTCTTGGGCGTCCAGATTGCGTCAAAGACCAGGTCACTGTTTGTAAATCTGATTCCTTGGGTTACGGTTTGCTCCCCCAGCTTCCAGCCGCTGAAGGCGTAGCCGGGTTTCAGCTGAAGTGGAGCCATGGCCGGGCTGGGGAACTGAATGACCGTATCCGTCACATTGGAGTAGGTGACAGGCGTGCTGCCCGTGACATTATAGCGGAAGGTGGCCGTATAAAGCTTTGCCCAAACCAGCGTATATTCCCGGTCGCCCGCGGTATCCAGTGTGCCCAGGGCATTTAGGCCAACGGGGTTGCCCAGGTAGCTCCAACCCACCAGACGGTAGCCGGCTTTTCCGTTTTTCATTTGGCTTTCCGCGCTGGGGATTGTGTCGCCGAAAATGACCTGCTTGGTCACCTTTAAGGCCGCATTGTCCGCATCTTTAAACACCACGTTGTATTTGTTGCGCGTGTAGTAGATGCGTAAAACGGTGTCCTCATTGCCGGAAATGGTTCCCGTTGCGGTGAAGCCGCAGTTATTATCCGGCTGGGTAAAGCCCGCAAACTCCTTGCGCAGCACGAGGGAAGAGATGGCAGTGTCCGTCGTCCCGGTCTCCATCTCCATCACGCCGTCAGGCTCATAGCCGCTGCCGTCAATGGTCTGCAGCATGTGGATGACGTAGAAGCGGGTATCGTCCCGCGCGGTCCATTTCGCTGTTACCACCACATCGGCAGTGCCCAGGGTTACTTGGGTCACGTTCTGTGAGCCGCTGCGCCAAGCAACGAAGTCATAGCCCGCCTTCTCCTTATCGATTGCGGGGCACTGTATGGTTTCGCCGGAGATGCCCTGCAGGCGCAGGGGATTTTCACCGGAGATGGCATAGTCAAAGGTGACGGTATAGAGCTTATCCCAAACTGCCGTAAAGCTCAGGTTCGCTGTTGCAAAGGTGGCGCTTGTAACAAGCTCCGTGTTCCCGCTTACAACCCAGCCGCGGAAACGGTAGCCGCTTTTTGCAGGAATCTCATCCACTGTGGGCAAATCAAAGCTTTCGCCGGAAATGCCGGAGAAGGTGCCCGCAGGGGTGCCCGGAACCTGATAGTCAAAGCTGGCGGTGTAAAGCTTATGCCAGATAGCGGTAAACTGCAGGTCGCTGTCTTGATAGGCAGCTGTTGTTGCCGGCTCTGCCGCGCCCTCGGGCAGCCAGCCGCCAAAACGGTAACCGCTCTTTTCAGGGGCCGCCGCGGGGAAGAGGACAGCCTCACCCGCAATACCGGAGTGGGTATAGTCTTCTACCTCGGGGATATCAAAATCAAAGGTCGCGGTATATACCACATTCCAAACGGCTACAAACTGCAGGTTGCTGTCTTGATATTGCGCCTGGCTGACCGGGGTGCTCTCACCCTGCAGCACCCAATGCGCAAAACGGTAGCCGCTCTTTTCCGGAATTGTTTCGGGGAAGCGAACGGCCTCGCCCGCAATGCCGGAGTGGCTGTAGTCTTCTACATCGGGAATATCAAAATCAAAGCCGGCCGTATAGACAACATCCCAAACCGCAACAAAGCGCACATCGCCGTCTGCAAAGGTCGCGGAGCTGACCGGGTCAGTAGTTCCTTCCAGAACCCAATGCCCAAAGCGGTAGCCGGGCTTTTCGGGAACGGCATCCGCCGCCGGGAAGCTCACGGCGTCGCCGAGGATGCCGGTAAACGTATAATTTTCCGCGTCCTCAACATCATAATCAAAGGTTGCGGTATGGATTTTGAACCAAATAGCGTTTACGGTGATATCGGCGTCCTCAAAGGTCAGCGTTGTAATCTTTTCGCCCGCTACCGACCAGCCGCCGAACACATAGCCCGCCTTTTCCGGCGCGTCTTCGTCCGCCGGGAAGGTCACGGCGTCACCGAGGATGCCGGTGGATGTATAGTTTTCCGCGTCCTCAACATCATAGTCAAAGGTTGCGGTATGGATTTTGAACCAAATAGCGTCTACGGTGATATCAGCGTCCTCGAAGGTCAGCGTTGTAATCTTTTCGCCCGCTACCGACCAGCCGCCGAACACATAGCCCGCCTTTTCCGGCGCGTCTTCGTCCACCGGGAAGCTCACGGCGTCGCCGAGGATGCCGTTAAACGTATAGTTTTCCGCGTCCTCTACAGCATAATCAAAGGTTGCGGTATGGATTTTAAGCCAGATGGCGTCTACGGTGATATCAGCATCTTCAAAGGTCAGCGCGGTAATTTTTTCACCCGCTACCGACCAGCCGCCGAACACATAGCCCGTCTTTTCCGGTGCGTCTTCGTCCGCAGGGAAGTCCACTGCCGTGCCGCTCGGCGCGGTGAAGCTGTAGTCCGCTACCTCTTCTACGCCGTAATCAAACGTGGCCGTGTAGAGCTTTGTCCAATTGGCTGTTAAGCTCACATCGCTTTCGGGATACACCGCATCCTCCGCCGTAAAGGCGGCATCGGCGGGGCTGACACTCCAACCGTCGAAGCGGTAGAGCCTGCCATCCGTTCCCATGTAGTTGGAAGCTATTGTAAACTGATATACCCCTGGTTCGGCGTATTCCTCCCCCGGAAAGGCGGTGCCCGGCAAGCCCGTGAAGGGACCCGCCTGCGCAAACGCATCACCAAGGTCAAAGCTGACCGTAACCGAGCCCTCCGGCTCCTCACCGCCGCCGAAAAAGCGGGTGAGGGCGGCGGTCAGCGAAGTGTTCTGCGGCTTGTCCGCCCCAAAGCCGGCAAACAAACCGTAAGCGCCTGCAACGCTTACGCAAAGCAGAACCGCTAAAATTGCATATAACCTGCGTTTATTCATTGTATTAATACGCTCCTTATGTAAAGATTATAGAAATCCGAATACAGTATAGTCTATTTGAGGTGTGGATACAACGCATTTCAAAAAAAGTTTACAAACCGATTACGATTGTGGCCAAGGCTATTATTCTATAGATTCTCTCTTTTGTAAAGCATCAGATACTGGAAGATTCGCGCGGCACGAGCCGTGTTTTTATTGACAGATGCAGCGAACATCCTTATAATAAGGTGCAGGATGGGGTAACTGGGGTAACACTCTCGTTTCATGCGGTAAAAAATGGAACTGCTCAGTATAGATGGAAAAGGACGGTACAACATGAAAAAATTACTTTGTCTGCTCACGGCTGTTCTCATATGTGCGCTTTCGATTGGCGCTCTGACGGCTTATGCCGCGGGGGGGGTAACGTTGCGCCT
The DNA here is from genome assembly GCA_031549535.1 of Oscillospiraceae bacterium. Classification (GTDB taxonomy): domain Bacteria; phylum Bacillota; class Clostridia; order Oscillospirales; family Acutalibacteraceae; genus JAVBPP01. The sequence goes on along the minus strand of JAVBPP010000069.1, from coordinate 7,906 downwards.
GGTGCCCGGCTCCTCCAGCCTGCGTGCGGGGGAAACGGTGACGATTTCGGTTTCAATCAGCGGCGCCAAAGGGGCGGGCAACATTGTTGCCGCGGGCCCCATCACGCTGAATTTTGACGGCACAAAATTCAGCTATGTTTCCGCCTCAAACGGCTCACTGATCGGTGCACAGGATTTTATGGCGCATGCCAGCGGTTCCACCGTAACCTTGGATTACAACGATGCTACCGCCGGTTCCAAGCCCATTAAAAGCGACGGTCAGCTGTTTTCGGTAAAGCTGCGGGTGAAGGATGGGGTCAGCTCCGGCTCCAGCGTTCTGGGGCTTTCTGCTGCGCCGGCCTCTGTAGCCAATGCCGGCATGCAATCCGTCTCTGTCACCACACAGGGTACCACAATCAGCTTTGCCAAGGCGCTCTCTTCCAACAACAAGCTGCGCGGCATTACCTGCGCAAACGCTACGCTACGCCCGGCCTTTGACGAGGATGTCAGTTATTACAGCGTGGATGTGCCCTACACGGTGAATTCCCTGCAGCTCAGCGCCCTGCCCGCGGACGTGGAGGCAAAGGTCAGCATGAGCAGCCTGAACCTGACCCCGGGTGAAACCAACAACATTAAAATTACCGTAACGGCAGCAAACGGCAGCAAAAAGGTGTATACCATTGAAGCCCGCTGCGCCGCCGACCCAAACCAAACGACCACCACAGAGCCAAGCACCACGGGTGAAACGACAACGGCGGACGGCTCTTCCACAACGGGGACCTCCTCCACCGCCGCCAGCACTGCCCCGGACGGCAGCCCGCAGACCGCGAACAGCAGCCTGAAAAACTTGATTGTCGCCGGCTATGTGCTCTCCCCCAAATTTGACCCGGCGAAAACGGACTATGTTGTTTGGGTGCCCACAGAAACGCAGGAAGTGCTTGTTTCCGCGAGCTCTCAGAACCTGAAGGCCATCGTTACCATAGACGGCGGCAAGGATTTGGGCATTGGCAAAAATGTGATTACCGTTGATTGCAAGGCGGAGGACGGCAGCGAGACCGAATATAGCGTAACCGTGTTCCGCGCCCCGGCGCACGGCCAGGAGGGTGAGGGCTTTGACCAAAACCCGGACAAAAAGACAAGCAGCGAACAGCCCGCGCAGGGCGGCATCCGCTGGTGGATTTTGGTGCTGGTGGCGCTGGTGACGTTCGCCGCAGGCGTTGCGGGCGGAATATATATTATGCCTCGCATGAAGAACCACAGATTTTAATACAGGTGATTATATAATATGATACAATTTGATGAGCTCCGGCTGGAGCTGGCTGACTATGAAGAAAAACTGAAACAACTGCGCGGCGCGCTTGCCCTGGACAAGGCGCAGGCGGAAATTGCCCAGCTCGAGGAGCTCAGTGCGCAGAACGGCTTTTGGGACGACTTGCAACACTCCCAGAAGGTGCTGCAGCGCATCAGCCAGCTCAAGGCAAAGGCGGAAAAATACCAGGCGCTGGAGCGCGGCTATGCCGATGCAATGGCGATGATTGAATTGGCAAACGAGGAGGAGGACCTCTCCCTGCTGGAAGAATGCCGGGAGGGGAACCGAGCCTTTATCAGCGCCCTGGAGGCGCAGACGCTGAGCACCCTGCTCTCCGGGGAATATGATTCCAAAAACGCCATTCTAACCTTCCACGCCGGGGCGGGCGGAACCGAGGCGCAGGACTGGGCGCAGATGATTGTGCGCATGTATCAGCACTGGGGCGAGCAGCACGGCTACAAGGTGAGCATGCTGGACTGTTTGGACGGCGACGAGGCGGGCTTAAAATCCGCCCTGCTCTTGGTGGAGGGCGAAAACGCCTACGGCTACCTCAAGGGCGAAATGGGCGTGCACCGCCTGGTGCGCGTCTCCCCCTTTGATTCCTCCGGCCGGCGCCACACCTCCTTTGCCTCCCTGGAAGTGATGCCGGAAATTGACGACACCATTCAGGTGGAAATCAACCCCGAGGATTTGAAGGTGGATACCTACCGTTCCAGCGGCGCGGGCGGGCAGAAGGTCAATAAAACCTCCTCCGCCGTGCGTATCACCCACCTGCCCACGGGCATCGTCGTCTCCTGCCAGGTGGAGCGCAGCCAGCATCAGAACCGCGAGGTTGCGCTGAAGATGCTCAAAAGCAAGCTCATTGAAATCAAGGAGCGCGAACACCTGGATAAGGTTGAGGACATCAAGGGCGACCAAAAGGAAATCGGCTGGGGCAGCCAAATCCGCTCCTATGTTTTTATGCCCTATCAATTGGTGAAGGATCACCGCACAGGCTTTGAAAACGGCAGCATCAACAATGTGATGGACGGCGATTTAGACGGCTTTATTCATGCTTATTTAAGCATGCAATCAACGAAAGAATAAGGGCTGATAGAAATGCGCATCATCGACATTTCCCGGGATTTGCTGAACTCCCCCATTTACCCCGGTGACCCTGCGCCCAAGAGCGCGTGGGTGCACCAGATTGCGCAGGGAGCGGATTGCAACCTTTCCACCTTGTTCGCCTGTGTGCATACGGGGACGCATTTTGACGCTCCGCTGCATTTCATCGAAGGCGGCGGCGGGATTGAAACCCTGGACCCTCAGGCCTTTATTGGGCCGTGCAGTGTAATAGAACTGCGCCCCGGCGAAATCACCGGGGAGGATGTGAACCGCCTCTTCCCGCGCGGCTGTGAGCGGCTGCTGCTCAAAAGCGCAGGGCAAGCATTTTTTATGGATTCCGCCGCGGAGGAAGCGGCCGCCCTAGGCTATCGCCTCATCGGCACGGACGCGCTTTCCATCGGCAGCTCGGGCAACCAAATCAAGCCGCACAAGGCGTTTTTATCGGCGGATATCGCGGTGTTAGAAGGGCTGGAGCTGAGCGAAGTGCAGCCGGGCGATTATTTTCTTTTCGCCGCGCCGGTGAAGCTCGGCGGGTTAGAGGGTGCGCCTGCACGGGCGTTTCTGATTGCGGATTATATCTTTTGGGGCGGAAAAAACCGCGCCGAATGATACTGGGTTAGGGGTTTTGAAATGAAGCGTTGCTTTGACTTTGTGGTGAGCCTTGGGATGCTGATTGTGTTAAGCCCACTGCTTGCGCTGCTGTCGCTTGCGATTTGCCTGGACAGCGGCCTGCCCGTGTTGTTCCGCCAGGAGCGCGTGGGCAAGGGCAATCAACTGTTCGGCGTTTATAAATTCCGCACCATGCGCACCGATGCCCCCAATGTGGCCAAGGCTGCGCTGCAAAATTCAGACGCCTACATCACGCGTGTGGGCCGCTTTTTGCGCAACAGCAGCCTGGACGAGCTGCCGCAGCTGCTGAATATCATCAAGGGCGATATGAGCATCGTCGGCCCCCGCCCCTTAATTCCGCAGGAGGAAGAAATTCGTGCGCTGCGCCTGGAGTACGGCGTTTACACGGTAGCCCCCGGCATCACCGGCCTTGCGCAAATCAACGGCCGGGATAATTTGACGGATGAGGAAAAAGCGCTGTATGATAAGGAATATGTGGAAAACCAATCCTTTTGGTATGATATAAAAATACTCCTAAAAACCGTTGGCGTGGTTTTTAGGAGGGAGAATATGAAAGAGGGCGGCTCCCGCGGCACTGGGAACCGGGACTAGCTTTTGCCCAAATATTCTTCCAGGCATTGCCCGCTTTCTTTCATTGCCTTTGCGTCCGCGGCGCCGACATAGCGCCAATGCCAGGGCTCCGCTTTCACCTTAGTGATATCCACTTTCGCCTGTTGGTAGCGCTCGATAAAGCCGAATTCGGCGGCGTGCTCCACCAGCCAGGCATATGCATCGGAACGGGCAAAGCTGGCCGCGATGTCACCGATATCCATGCAAAGACCCGCGTTGTGTTCGCTGGCACCGGGTATCATGATGGCCTTTGCCGCCATCTGTGTTGCCTGCGCCCGGCTGTAGCCGTTTTTCATGATGGCGCTAATCTCCGCCTCAAAGTTATTGCGCTGCCGCTCCATGGAACGGTAGCCGGAAATGGGTGTGAGCGTTACGCCGTCCGCCTTAGCTGCCAGGTACATGGCATTGTACTGTTCGGCAACGCGCGCGTCCAGCCTGGGGCTGGAGGAATCCGCGCTCACGCTCGGCGCAAGTTCCGGCAGATAGTCCTGCGGCATGACATAACTGCCGTTCACCAGCATCAAATACCACTTTTCCGCATCCATATGGGTGAGCTTTGGGTGAAAGCCCGCGTAGGCATAGGCCTGCGCATAGGCGGCGGCGTCCTCGCCCCCCTGTGGCGGCGGCGTTGTTTCATCTGACGGCGCGGCGGTGGGCGGGCGGTAAAGCGTTGTGGTAACGCCCTGCGGCGTGTCACTACTCGTGCTTTCTTTCGGCGGATTCTCGTTGCCGCCGCGCAGCGCCAGGTAGACACCCGCAAACACAGCGGCGAAGCACACAATCGCGGCGAGCGGGTAGAGCAACTGTTTCTTTTTCATCCTAATGACCATCCCAATTCTTTTTGCTTGTATTACTCCTGCACCAAAGTATAACATGTCCGCATCATGCGTGGCAACGAAAATATAACACTGGAGGTAATCTTTTGAACGTATCCGAATCAGTCGAAAATTTTGCAGCCGTGCTGCGCATGTATGCCAACTACAGCGCGCGCTCCATCAAACAGGTCTGCACCAAAATTGGCCCGCGCCCTGCGGGCAGCGAGCAGGAAAAGCAGACACAGGAGTTTGTCGCGCAGGAGCTGGAGGGCTGCTGCGACAGCGTAAAGACGGAGCCCTTCCGCCTTGCGCCCGTAGCTTTTATGATCTGGATTCCCCTATGTGTCCTCATGAGCACGCTCTCTGTGGCTCTGTACTTTTTGGGGTTTGCGTTACTCAGCTTGATTCTGACGACCGCGGCGGTCATAATGGTAGTATTTGAGTTTCTGCTATATAAACAATTTTTGGATGCTTTTGCGCCAAAAAAAACATCCCACAATGTCGTCGGCATTCGCAAACCGCAGGGCGAAACCAAGCGGCGCATCGTTTTTTCAGGCCATGCGGATTCCTCCATGGAGTGGCGCTTTAATTACTATGGAGGGCCAAAGTTGCTTGTACCGATTGTTGCTGTCAGCTTTATTGCCCTCTTAGCCGGCATTGTAGTTTACAGCATCGCTGTAGCAACCGGGCACGCATTTGCAAAGCCGGATACCGCCCTGCTGCGCATCTTGGGCTATGTTTTGCTTGTTTTTGTGCCTGTGCTTTTGTCAGCCCTGCTGTTTAACGACTGGAAGCACTACGTCCAGGGCGCAAACGATAATTTAACCGGTGTGTTCGGCTCCATCGCTGTGTTAAAATTTATGCAGGATCACAACATCCGCTTTGCGAACACCGAAATTTGGGTGCTCAGCACCGGGGCGGAGGAAGCCGGGCTGCGCGGCGCAAAGGCCTTCTGCAAACAGCACGCGCAGGAATGTGCGCAGGTGGAGACTGTATTCATCGGCCTGGAGACGCTGCGCGATTTTGAGCATATGGCAATTTACAGGCGGGACATGACCGGCACTGTGAAAAACAGCCCGAAGGCCTGCGCACTGGTGCAGCAGGCCGCCCTGCAGGCAGGGTATGAGCTGCCCCTGCAAAGTGTTTACTTCGGCTCCTCGGACGCGGCGGCAGTCTCTCAAGCTGACATTCACGCAACCACCCTCGCGAGCATGGATCCCGCCCCCGCACGTTATTACCACACCAGGCTGGATACCTGCGAGAATTTGGACATTAAAACCATTGAAAAGGGTGTTCACATTGCGCTGGAAACCGCGTTTTTGTTCGACAAGCAGGGTCTTTCGTAATCTTCCCTCGCATTTTTCATGGACTGTGCACAAATAATTTGATTATTTTTGTGAAAAATGGCATTTTTACACTAGCAAGTCTTCAAAAGATGTGCTATAATGTGTTCGTTCTAAAGCGTTATTTTGTGCTTTCAATGTTATAACGCGCAATATGGGAAAGGGGAATTGTATTTCATGAAGAAAAACATCACCAAGCTTACCGCGTTTTTACTGATTGCGGCATTCGCATTCCTGTTCACCGCCTGCACCGGCAGCGGCGAGGATGAAACCACCACCACCGAACCCACCGTCACCAGCAAAACAGAAATGCCCACCACCGTTGCGGAGATTATTGCCTATTTCAACGCGCATATGAATGAGTTGAAAACAGAAAAAACAGCCATGACGCTGAGCCGCAAGCAGGATCTCTCCAACTTTGACAGCGGCGAAAACAAGGATTTGAAGGCCTTGTTCCCAACGCTCAAGGGCTATATGCTGGCAAACAAGGGCGACGAAACCAAATATGGCGAGAGCTTGAAGGATAGATTCCCCGTCAAGGGGCAGGATTGGGTCAGCGGCCTCTCCACCCAAAATGTGCGCTTGGCTACCTGCAGCGAAGTGGAAAAAACCTATGTCATCACCATACGCTTTAACGACGAGGTCAACCCCGAGCTGAACAAGGGAAACATCGGCAAAATTTATGACATGCCGGACTTCGCGGCTATCCGTGCGGAGTTTGATAAGGCAAAGGCCGCCTATCAGCTGGGCGAAACAATTGACACCAATTACACCGGCTGTGTCATCCGCTGCGTCATCAACCGTGAAACAGATCAGATTATCTCCGTGAAATACTCCCAGAATATCGATGTAACCACCACCATCATCGGCACAGGCAAATTCGAATCCTGGGGCACGGTTCCCGTGAAGTTCCGCTATTCGCAGAATGACGATTACAGCTTTAACTGGGTAGACCCCGACGCCCCAACCACGACGGTTGCAAGTTAAATAAACATATTGTGCTGCAGCGCCAAGGCGTTGCAGCACTTTTTCATTTTATGATACTAATACGAATCCCAAGCTCCATTAGAAAGCGTTAAAAAAATTAAGGAAAAGCTTTTCTGTATGGCTTTTTCGCAAATTTTTTATCTACGCTTTCTTTGGATATTGGTATAAATCCCATATATCCGGTAGTGCACTGTAATATTGTAATTGATTAGCATCAAACTTTTCTGTTCCATTTCGCGATTCTCCTCATCTTGGGCGAAGGGCTAAAGCGCATACCCCATCGTAGTCATCAGCGTCAGCTCCGCCTGACGGGTATCCATGCGGGAATATTGCACCGCGATTTCCACATCGCTTGTGACCAGCACCGCATAGGGCACATCCTGCGGCACTGTCTCCCCCTGCTCACCGCACAGCTGATCCATGCGGATATGGGCACAGCGGCGTGCCAAAACGCAGGCGGAGAACTGCAAAGGCTCACGGTCCTCAAAAAACAGCTCCAAGGTCAAATGCGCGTCCTCCCCCTTTGCGTTGAGCACACAAATGGATTCATGGCTGCGCATGTTGGGGTCGCCGTGGTCTACACTGGCCGAGGGGAAATAACAGTCCCCTATCATCCAGCGCTTTGCTCCCATTGTATGTTCCATAACCAGCCTCCTTTGTCAATTGCGAAAGTCTCCGGCGCACCATCCCTGCCGGAGCTTGTCAACGAATGTTTTACCTGCCGTATAGGGGTGACTGTCCCCGGTTCACGGTGGTCCCGGCAGCGACTCCCCCCGTCCCTGCGGGGACAGCTCCCTCGGCGAGGGAGGCCAGGATGCGCTCTTTGGCTCCCTCCCCGAGGGAGCTGCCGCCCGCGAGGCGGTTGCCGCCTGCGAGGCGGCTGAGGGAGTTCCCGGCGGCAGACTGCCGAAACGACGTCAGCGGAATTTATGGAGCGTATCGTGGGACAACCCTCTTACTGAAACCGGCATCTTTGTAGGGACGCACTGTGTGCGTCCGATGCCGTGTCCATTCGCGAAAACCCTTGGCCAATAAGCAAGCGCACCGTCCCCCGGTTATTTTTTAGATCGGAAGAGCACCCGGCTGAACTCCAGTCACTCATGGTCCACGCGGATGGGGGCGTAGGCTGG
>JAVBPP010000031.1:0-8080 GCA_031549535.1 Oscillospiraceae bacterium | reverse complement strand
CGTGAAAAAGACCGCAAAGATATCGAGGTTTCTGCTTGGAATTAGTATAAGTATAAAATTACGAAGTAACCTTTTTCTCTTCTTCCGGCAGCTGATCCACGCCGCTGACGGGGTTTTTCAGCCCCAATTCACCCTTAATTTGGGTAGTGGAAACGCCGGGGGTGCGGTCTAAAAAGACGAGCTCGCAGTAATCCTTCAAATAGTCAAACTTGTCGCTGTCCGCCCAGTCGCCGCCCATGACGACGGTGTCAATCTCATACTTTTGCACGTCTGAGATTTTTTGCTCCCAAGAGACCTCCGGGATAACCAAATCCACATAGCGGATGGATTCCAGCATCTGTTTGCGTGTTTCATAGCTGTGGTAGGAGACCTTGTTTTTAATGCGGTCAAACTCATCGGTGGAGAGGGCCACAACCAGATAATCCCCCAGCGCACGCGCACGCTGCAACAGGCGAATGTGCCCGTAATGCAACAGGTCAAAGGTTCCATACGTTAAAATTCGTTTCATTCCAATACTCCCACTATCATTTGTTATATTAAAAGCTGGGCAGCGCGGCGCGCCGCTTCGCCGTCATCCAAGGGGTTATAGGTCTTGCAAAATTCTTTGTAGCGCTCGTCCGGCTGAAAGTCTTCGCCATAACGGATAATCTGCGCAATCAGGGTTGTTTCATCCCGGATAACCGGGCCGGGCAACATGTCAAGCGAGAGGTAAAAGCCGCGCAGCTCATCGCGATAATGCTCCAAGTCATACATATAAAACAAAATGGGGCGTTTGGTGTTGGCGTAGTCAAAAAACACGCTGGAATAGTCTGTAATCAACATATCGGCAACCAGGAATAGTTGCGCAATATCGCTCCAGTGCGTAACATCCTTCACAAAGCCGGCATACTGCGTAACATCCAATGTCGTACCGATAAAGGGGTGAGAGCGAAACAGTAGCACATAATCCTCGTGCAGCGCCTCATACAGGCTCTCGAAAACCCGCTCGTTTTGCTGGGTATAGCCGATAGCCGCATCGTATTGATCGTCCCGCCAGGTGGGCGCATAGAGTAAAACTTTTCTCCCATCCCGCGCAAGACCAAGCGCCTTCTTAATCCGCAACATATCTTCCGGGCTGCAGGTATGCAGAATATCGTTGCGGGGGTAGCCCGTTTCCCTGATAGCGGCTTGCTTACCCAGCCTGTCCAATGCGAAGGAGGAGATGAACTTCTCACTTGCATAGGGGGAGGGCGAGAGCAAATAGGTAATTTTTTTGGCGTCCTGCCAATACTTTAAACACATTTCATCCTTGGAATTCATGGCGTTTGAAAATTTTTCCAAGTCAAACGCCAGCCGTTTCAGTGGGGTTCCGTGCCAGCACTGCAGATAGATTTGATTACGGCGGGGATAAATATAATCCTGCACATGGTAGTTCAGCACCCAGTATTTCACACGACGTAACGCTTTTTCATAGGCCGCGCTGTTCGTCACCACTTCTGTGCGCGGATTGGCCTGTAACTGCGGCGCCCCCTGCGCATCCCGCAACATCCAAATAAAACGGTAATCGGAAAACTCCGGCGCCTGCAGGCAATATTCATAAATCGCGCGCGGAGAATCGCAGTATAGCTTGCCGTTAAATGCGCAAAAGAAAATAGTTTTTTCCTCCACAGGGGCAGAAACACCTCGCAACCGGTAACGCAGGGTAAACAGGAGGTGGGCTGTGCGGCGCAGTAAGCGGCGGAACACGCTGTGGCGCTGCGCAAGCCGCAGCAGCCTTGCACGCAAATGTTGTGCTGCCCTAGCCAAACGTGCCACCCCTTTTTTTATAAATAAGCGCAGTTATTGTAGCAGAATTTTCCAAAAAAATCAAGGCTGCGCCGAAAGCGTACGGTTTTCAGATTCGTGATTCCAGTTGATGAAATTGTTATACGCGGCATAGTACCACTGCATGCCGAAAATGCGCGCGCTGTCCTCCACGGGGATCATCAGCTGCCCTTTTTCACGAAACACCGGGGCGCACAGGGCGACATTGCCGCGGTCTGTCAGCGCAACGGCGCTGCCTTCCGTGAAAGTGGCAAAGCGGTTGTAGACAGAAAGCTTTACCGCACCCGGCGTTTTCTCCACTGCACCGCCAATGCCCTGAATCACCACCGCAAAGGGCGCAAACCATATGCCGTCTACTTCCATGGGTGCCATATCCCGCGCAATCAGCTCCAGCATATCCCCCTTATAGGCCATTTTGGTGCGCTTATAGCGCGGAGCAAGGGCATGGGGAAGTATCAAGTCTTTTTCTTTATCTATTGTAAAATCGTCTACAATGCGCCCGTCATCCAGATAGGTCAAGGCGTTGAGCTTGTCACCGTCAATCTCAATCACGCTAATCATCGCAACCGGCTCCTCCTGCGGATAAAAGCAGGCGTGCCAGACCTTTTGCGCGTTGGATAGAAAGATGTTTGCGCTGGAGGTGCCCATAATCATATGCACCGTGCCCTGGGAGGGGCGGTCGAACAGCTCATCGCCCTTTGTTGGGAAGGAGCGGGCAAAGGAATGTTCGTGGCCGGCGAAGAGTAAATCCAACCGCCCCTGCTCAATGGGTTTGCGCAACCAGGGGTAGCCGTCGTCATTCTGCCCTTCCGGCATCACGGGATAAATCGGGAAGTGGTAGCAGCCCAGCTTCCAGGTTTTGTCGCTGTTTTGCAGGTCTCGATACGCCCAGTCCTCCAAAACCTCCGGCGCGTTGATCCCCAGAATGAGAAAGTGCGCGTTGCCGTAATCGAAGGAGTAGTTTTCCGTGGTATAACCCTCCGGCCCGTTTTTGGGGTAGGCCTCTTCAAACTGTGCATCAAAATAATCCGCATGCTCCAAATAATATTTCCCCACGGGTTCCGGCAGATACTGCACAAAGCCGCGGTTATCATGGTTGCCGGTGCACATCATGTAGGGCACACTTTCGATGATACCCTCCAAGCCTGCAAACATGCCGTTCCACTGAGTCTCGTTCTGCCCATTGTCGCAATTATCCCCGGCCGTGAGGATAAAGCGGCAGTCCGGATAGTCCCGCAGCGCCTGCTGCAGCAGGGCGCGCACAGTGGCATAATCCGGCTTTTCGTGCGGATGCCCCTTCTGCTGGTCAGAAATCAACAGAAAGCGAAATTTCGTGAGATTCTCCGGCTCCGTCTCAAAATGGAACAGCGCGCTGCGGTTCTCTGCGCTGCCGACGGTGTATTCATAGCGCGTGCCGGGCGTAAGGCCGCACGGCGTACAGGCAAAAAAGTTGCTGCAGTCAATATCGCTTTCCAATGTTTTTCGGCTCGCTTCCAAGCGCTGAAACTCTGCCTCACCGCTTCTGCGCAAGAGCATAAAGCCCTCCTCAACCTCCGTGCTGCAACGCCAGCTGACTGTCACGCTCGTGTGCGGATCGCCCGAAAGACTGAGCATAATGTGGTCAGGGGTAGAGCCACTGCCGCGAAAGGGTTTTGCCTTTTGTGTAAAACTGTCCTGCATAAAAGCCTCCATGATTTTATCGTGTCTTTGTTATATTAAATAACGTACATTGGGTGGACTGGTTCCGTGTGAAAACGCCCTAAGCAATAATTGCTTAGGGCAAATCATTATACGCCGCAGTTCCACCCAACCTCAAGATTCACTATCCGTTTCGCCCGTTGGATTTATTTCCCCCGGTGCATCCTCTTCCGGCGGGGCTTCCTTTTCGTATAATTCTTCATCCGGCAGCTCCGCCACAACAAACTCGTAGCTCTCAATGACGGCTTGCTCTTCCAGCTGCTTCTGCCTTTTTCTTCTGCTTCGTTCCAGCCTGTGCGCGAGGATGAGATATGCCAGCAGCAGCAGCGCAAAGAACAGAGAAATCGCCGCGCCTATAACTTGATACCGTGGCATATAGGAAATTTCTACCTGATGCTCCCCCGCTTTGATGCGTACGCCGAGCAGGGCGTCCGCAATGCGGATATAATCCTCTTCATTGACAGCTTCGCCGTCTATTTTCACCGTCCAGCCTTGGTCGGCAGGAATGGAGGTATACAGAACGCAATCCTCCCGCGCCTTGACTGTACCATTAAAATGCCGTTCGTCAAAACTTTCTATCTGCATGGCTTCGCTCTTGAGCTGTTCGTAACCGGTTTTAAAGCTATCCATATTTAGGCCATAGGCCAGGAAGGTGAATGCGCCGCTATCCACGGTATCTTTTAGCTTTAAATCCACGCTGATGGAGTCGCCCGCCTCACAATAACCCAAATCCACAATAAATTTGCGGTCGAGCAAATGGGTCATGTGATACCCGCTCCCGATAGCGGTCAGGGAATCCAAATCATTGCTGGAAACATAGATATACAAGTTCTGGCTGGTTTTTGGCTTAAGCTCCAAGGTAACGGTTCCGGTATTGCCGGGGGTGATTTTTTCAAAGCTAAACTCGCCCAAATCATAGCCGTAATCAATTTCATAGACATTATCAAACTCGCTGCCCTCGCTGGTAATCCATTCCAACGCGTTGGGGATACCGGTTGCATGCTCAAAATAAGAACGCTGCACCTCAAACGGGTCGTAATTAATGGAATTCCAGTTTATGATATCCGCATCCACGCAATAGGCAACCGGGAGATTGTAAAGGTTTTCATAAGGCTTAAACTTGCCTGTTCCGCCACAGATTTTATAGAGCTCCTTGTTCATGTTTGGGGTACTATTGAGATTGTTATCTACAATATATTTCAAGGAGTGCATCATATTGTAAATGGGGGTTTGCCTGTTGTAAACATAGCTGTTGATAAAATTGGAGAACATACCAAGGCGCGACTCCAGATTGGCCAGTTTCTCATATGCCATGGAGGAAAACATGGATACCCCATTATAATTGTACCAGCAGGGATCCATATATGCACGCAAATCCGTGAGCTCCATGCGGTAAAATTCATCCGGGCTGCGCAAATCCAGCAGATATTTCATCTGCTCAAAGTCGGCATAATCGCCCGCGAAATGTTCTTTCGATTGATCCATGGCGTAGCGGTCTGTATTGGCAATTGCAGATTCTGCCACAACGCAGCACAGAAGCATCAGCGACATGGTAATCGTCTGGTTGCGCTTTTGACGCAGCATGGAGAACACCAGCACATATATCACCGTAAACGCAAGGCTTATAAACACCGTCATTTGATCCACGTTTTTGGATGTAATTTTCTCCACGAGCACAATACCAAACAAAACCGCTGTCCCCGCACCAAGTATTTCTTTGCTTGAAAACTCACGCAGCCTGGCAAAGGCTTTGAAGGCCATCGCCAGCAAAACGAAGGAATAGACAAATGAAAAGCGGTAGGGCAAATCATTCGGAAAGTGGAATCCATGCCAAATATAGTTCAAGTAATTGGTCTTAAAGCTGAAGAACAATACGGTCAGCAGGCCGATGTGCATTGTTTTTTCCTTCACGGGAATGGACTTGGTGAATAGATATAGCGGCACAAGTATCACCGTGGCCATGCCGCAATAAACATTGGGCAACACATCCTCGCCGCTGCTGCGGATGGTGGGGTCTACGCTGGCGAGATGGTTCGCCAGAAAGTCCATAATTTTAAAGTAGGTGGTGAATTCCTGCGGGAAAGTGCCGGAGGTGGCTGAGCTCTCCTGCAATATGCCATAGACCGGCAGCAGCATAAAGGCCACTAAGCCGCCAACTGCGGCAGAGGACAGCGCAAAACGCATCCCGCTGGATAGGAACAGGGAGTTCATCAGCTTTTCGCCCATCCTGCCAAACACATTCCTGCGGTAGACATAAAACTTCCCATTCTCGGTGGTTAAATCGTGGTGTGCAAAGAAATAAAACAGATAATACAACACGCTGAACAGGGCTACCATATAGCCCATATAGTAGTTGGAGAAAAAGGTGAGCGCCAGAGAAATAACATACAACGCACTTTTTTTACGTTCAATAATCCACTCAATGCCTAACACAGTCAGTGGGAGCAGTGCCATGGCGTCTATCCACATCACGTTCCAGTAATATGCGATGAAGAAGCCGCAGAAGGAATACAGCACGCCAAAAGCCGCCGTTGCGTAGCTGTGAGCATTTTGCCGCCTTTTTAAATAGTAGGTAAAGGTAAAGCTTGCAATGGCCGCTTTGAGCATGACAAACACAGAAATGGATTCCAGAATATGCTCCCGCCCGAACAGAACAATCAAGAAGGACAGCGGGCTGGAGAGATAGTTATAAAAGTTACCCAAAAAACTGTTGCCCAAGCCACTGTTCCAGGAATATAAAAAGCTTTTTAAGCCCACCAGGCGCTCATAGAGTTCGGCAAAGAGAGGGCCGTATTGATGATACAGATCCATACGCAAAATGGTATTATCGCCAAACGGAATGAGATGATAGCAATAATACACCAGCGTCATTACGCCACAGCTGCAAAAAAACGCAATCCAACAGAAGGACTGATTCCGAAACACCCGTTGGAACAGACCCTCCCGCCTGCGTGACGCCACAACCAAATTTTCAGTTTGTACGCTCATCCTATTTACCTACCAAACACAGTATATTTTTCCAGTATACCGGGTAATTTTAGCATAAAATAGCTTGCAGTGCAAGACTTGCTTGACTTTTGCATTTGCCGATATTATAATAGTAACAGAAACTCGGGGCGGGGTGAAATTCCCCACCGGCGGTATAGTCCGCGAACCGGCCATAATACCGGTTGATTCGGTGCAATTCCGAAACCGACGGTATGCGGCGCCTATGCCGCGAAAGTCCGGATGAGAGAGTTTGGAATGAGTGTGGTTTCACACCCGTGCCGCGTATTAGCCCCGCTGTTGCAGCGGGGTATTTTTATTTTTGGAGGAATACTGATGAAACGAATTTCCACACAAAATCTCTATCGGTTGATTGCCATGGCCTTACTGACGGCGCTGTCTGTCGTGAGCATCTTAGTGGTACAGTTCCCCATTATTCCGGCCGCGCCGTTTTTAATTTACGACATTGCCGACATCTTTATCCTGTTGGGCTGCTTGATAATTAGCCCCCTTGCCGGGCTAATTGTTTTAGTGCTCGCCAGCGTCATCCAGGCCTTCACTGTCAGCGCAGGCAGCGGGCTTTACGGCCTCCTGATGCACCTTGTGGCCTCCGGCGTTTTAGTTATCGTCTTTTCCCTGTTCCTTTATATCGGAAAAAAACATACTGCTTATATCATTGCAGGGATGGTTTGCGGAACGCTGGCGATGACATTGGTTATGATACCCATGAATCTACTTGTTACACCCTATTTTCTCGGAACGCCGGTGCAAGCCATCAAGGAGCTGCTGCTTCCCGCGTTTATCCCGTTTAACCTACTCAAAGCCGGGTTGAACAGTGCCTTAACCCTTATGATATTCCTGCCGCTGAAACCCATTTTAATCAAAAACAAGCTGATGCAATAACCGAACACGGAAGCCCTCCATATATTGGTATTGTCAACAATATATGGAGGGTTTTTTATGCCTTATAACGCACAGGCCGCCGTTGCGTACGCCCACCAATGGGCCTATCGGCGCAACCCGGCTTATCTGGATTTCAGCAATATCGGCGGGGACTGCACCAACTTTGTTTCTCAATGCCTGCATGCGGGCGGCTGCCCCATGAACTATAGCAAGAGCTTTGGCTGGTATTACAACACGCCGAATGACCGCGCGCCTGCCTGGACGGGGGTATCGTTTTTCTATGACTTTTTAATGCACAACAGCGGCATCGGCCCTTATGGCAGAGAGGTTCCGATGGAGCAAATTCGCATCGGCGATGTCATTCAGCTTGCCTTTCAGCCAGATGATTTCACGCATGCCTGCATTGTGGTTGACTTGGCAAGTCCTGTGCAAATGAGTAACATTTTAGTTGCGGCACACACCATCGACTCCGATTATCGCCCGCTGGACAGTTATACGCGCGCGGTACAATGGCGCTACCTGCAGATAGATAGCCGTTAAGTCTCCTCCCGTATTATACCAATCTCCATTAGAATAAAGTGTACCCCGTGTCAAGGACAACATGGGTTTTTGCTCTTCCAAAATCAAAGGATATCAGCTATAGTAAAAGGGCTTTACCATTACGCAGGATAGTGCAACGCTGAGGAGCGAC
>JAVBPP010000041.1:0-23042 GCA_031549535.1 Oscillospiraceae bacterium | reverse complement strand
ACTATTACTTTAGAAATAAAAGGTAGCATTTAAGATTACAAAATGGTATAATGGATACATGGAAAAAATAGATTTTAGAAAACTGAACGACAGCGAACAATATGCCATCAAAAAGCAGGTAGTGCATCTAAAAGAACTTGGGAAAAGCCGCGTGGAGATAGAGGAGTTGACAGGAGTAAATCAGAGCGCGGTAAGCCGTATATGGCAAAACTTTCTCAAGGACGGGTTGGCAGGAATTAAGCCTCAAAAGCGCGGTCGAAAAAAAGGGAAAAACTTTCTTTTGAGCAGTGACCAAGAACGTGAAATACGGCAGACAATTATCAGCAAAGCACCGAATCAATTGAAAATGGCGGGATTTTTGTGGACACTCTCAAAAATCAGCCAATACATCTGGGATACCTATCGAAAAAAGGTCTCGATTCGGAGTTTATCAAATTACATGAGGCGCTGGGGCCTGACCTGTCAGCGACCGACAAAACGCGCCTGTGGCCAGGATATTGCCCGAATCGACAAGTTTAAGAGAGAGGAATATCCGGAGATTGCCAAACGTGCAAAGGCTGAAAATGCTGATATTTACTGGGGTGATGAGACCGGCGTCAGCAATCAGGAAAATTACGAGCGAGGGTTTGCCGAAAGGGGACATCCACCAGTGCTCCCGGTCGAAACCAAACATGAACGTGTCAATATGATTTCAGCCATTACCAACCAAGGGCATACGCGGTTTATGGTGTATGAGGAAACGATGAATCAGCGGCTGTTGCTGGATTTCATGCGCCGTTTGGTTGCTGAATCCGACCGAAAGGTATTTCTGATTCTGGACAATCTTCGGGTTCATCACGGTAAAATCGTTGCTGCGTGGCTTGCGGAAAATAAGGATAAAATTGAAGTGTTTTTTCTGCCACCCTATGCGCCCGAAAGCAATCCGGATGAGTATCTCAACCATGCGCTGAAACTGGATGTACATTCCGGAGATTTGCCGAAATCTAAAAAAGATATTAAGCACAAAATTCAATCCTTTATGAGGCGATTGCAGCATAACAAAGAAAAAGTCTCGAGTTTTTTCAATCACAAAAATCTCACCTTTATACGTGCGACCTTTTAGTGCAGAAGTAATATATATGGGACAGCTTGGGCATGTTCGCATGACATATTAATTACTGCTGGTCACTTGTTTTTAGAAAAAACTGGAGAAATGACAAGTAATAATACCTTTACAATTATGTGGAAACCTTTAGGGGGTTCATATGAACATGCAGTACTTTTATATGCTAAACGAGACGATGAAAACCTAATTGATTTTGCAGTTTTAAAAATTCAAGATAATCTTGTTTTATCAATTCTTCCAATAAGTTTAATACAATTTCCTTATGGAAAAGTAAAAATTAGCGGTTATGGAACTAATTTTAATATTTTTTCTTCAGCTCAGGGCATAATTGAAAGTCGCTCAGTAGCAGAAAAAAATATTTATTACTTCAAGATTGATTCAAAAAATGCTGGGCAACATGGCTACAGTGGAGGAGTGGTATATTCTCTAGAAGCAAATGCTGTTATAGGCATTCAAATTGAAAGTTCAACCTTTAATCTAGGAACGGATAGAGATGTTGTGTTTGCAATGCCAATGTCTAGAATAGTAGAAGCATTTCCTCCATTGTATAATCTCATAATTCAAGAGAACAAGATTGAATATTCAAATTCTGATATTGAGCAGAAAGTTTTGGAAAAACACTTTAATGCTACAGCAGAAAAAGTTAAAAATTTATATATAAACCCGTCAGCAAGTTCTAACTCACACCAGGATATACGTGACATTTTTATTTCTATCCCAACAGATGTAAAGTTGGATATAAAAGTAAAAAATAGACAAATTGTTGATTTATATGATTCTATATCTCCTAAAAAAACAAAATATATATTTTATTCTTTAATTATTAATTATCTCCAAAACAATTTATATTCTTATAATGATTGGAGGTATAAAAAAATTGAGGATAAGCCTTTAATTTTTAAACCAGCATGGAAAGATGGTATTTATAAAGAATTTGAAGTTCTTAGGGCGATTGACATTATATCAACAAGCCAATTCTGTATTGCTATTGGAGGGCCGGGTTCTGGAAAAAGCACCTTATTAAAATATTTAACCATAAAATTAATAGATCAATATTTCGCAAGTAGAAATGTCTTTGAAAAAGATTCAATATCAGAATTATTTTTTAAAACAAAATATATTCCAGTCTACATTGATTTGAAAGAGTTTTATAGAGATCTAAGCTTAAACAATAATTTACATTCAATATCTGAAGTTGTTATTTTTGAATATCTTGCAAAATGTATAAATTTAGAAAGAAAAAATCTTGATACATTTAAGTTTTTACTTAAAAATAGATTGATAATATTTCTAATGGATGGAATAGATGAAATATTAAATAACGATTACTCTGCGAATGATATAAAAAATTTAATTGAGGTAATTAAAGAAATTAATAAAAATGCAAAAATTGTTTTAACTAGTAGAAGAAATGGTTATGAAACTTGGTCTTTAGAGAGTTTTTTAGAATTTAACTTGTTAAATTTAGACAAATATTCAAAAAACATCCTAATATATAAATTATTATCCGCTCTTGGTAGTAAAAATTTGGAAGATGACATTATTAATCTACAAAAAGCTATAGAGATAAACAACTTAGAAGATGATATAATTGGCAATCCATTATTTCTATCATTAATTATAATAATATTTTTTAGAAAAAAGAAATTGCCCAGTTATAAAAGTTCAATATTAGAGGAGAGCATTAAAATTTTAATAGAAAGATGGAGAGAGAAAATATTATTAATTGATAAGAGTGGTAGCAGTTATGAGATAAATGATTTATTTATATGTTTAAAAAATTTAGCTTATGAAACATTATTTGGTAAATATAAAAACAACTCAAATCCACTTATATTTAGCTCGCTTATAATAAATGGAATAATAAGTAAGTTTATATCACAAGAAAAAAACATTGAAGTTATAAAATGTTTATAGGATAATATTGGTATAATCGTCCCTTCTAGCACTGATGAGGATTCATATGAATTTACGTATAGAAATTTTCATGAATATTTAGCTGCAAGTTTTTTAATCGATCAAGAAAACTTCCATGAAACCTTATTTCTAAGTTTATCAAAATCTCCTAGGGAACTTCAACATACTTTAATAATGGTAATAGATACATTGTTTGATAAAAATAGAAATGACGTATTATGGATATTGTTGACAGGGGTTACTAATCTAGGGCAACAAAAAGAATGGTATATATGGTACGCTAGTCGTATTATTTCAAAGAGAGATTATAAATTACTTGAAACGAAAAATATATTTGATTTTATGAATACAGCAAAATAAAGTGTACCCCGTGTCAAGGACAACATGGGTTTTTGCTCTTCCAAAATCAAAGGATATCAGCTATAGTAAAAGGGCTTTACCATTACGCAGGATAGTGCAACGCTGAGGAGCGACATGAGCGGCGTAATTGGTTTGGCGATTTGGGTGATGATAGGTATGGTGTTGGTGTAAACCTTTCAGGTATTCCTGAAATTAATTGGTGCCACATAAAAGGTGGAAATTTTATTTTTGGGACAACAACAGAAGATGCAAAAAAAATTGGTTTGGAATACGGAGATGTTGATCTTTCAAGAGAGATGCCCTCTGTTGAGTTTCATGTCAATAGTTTTCAAATGAGTAAATATCCCGTAACGAATTTACAGTACAAAACATTTATAAGTAGTGGTGGTTACCAAGATAAACGATGGTGGGATTGGTCAGACGTAAGTTTGGAATGGTTAAAAAATAATAAGGAGTTGGATTTACCATCAGATTCTTCTAACTTACCAGTTGTTGGAGTATCATGGTTTGAAGCTATTGCATTCTGCAAATGGCTAAGTATGCTCACTGGAAAAATGATAAGATTACCATATGAGACAGAATGGGAATATGCCTCTAAAAATAAATATTTAAACTTTTCTTTTGGAAATGAGTTTGATAAGAATAAGTGTGTTAGCAAAGAACTAAATCTTAAAATGGCAGCTCCTGTAGGAATGAATGATATTGGATCAAATTTGCCTTGTGATATGACAGGAAACATATGGGAATGGACATTGTCTATAATGAAAGAAGAAGAAAATTTAATTGATTATAAAAAGAATAGTGTGAAATTATTAATTGCTTAACAATGAATTCTAAAATGGTTGTTAAAGGTGGATCATTTAAGCATATGCCATTTTTATTGCGCAACAGCTTTCGAGGAAGGGATTTTGTGGGAGCGCGAATATATGATCGCCAAGGGTTTAGAGTGATAATGGAGGAATAATATGAGATATGCTTTTTGGGGTGATTTAAAAAAAGGTAATTATGGTAGTCTTCAAAAAGGTAATATCGCGTGTATTAAGGTAAAATTGTTTTTCTGCCATGAAAGTAATTATCAAAATCAATTTTGTCAAAAATGCATTGATTGTTCAGCTCTTTCAAAAAATCTGATACAAGAAACTGATGTTGAAATTCGGATTGGAAATGGGCAGATTCATTCATATATCGAGGAAAACATTATTGGAATGAGAAGAGGTGGCTCTCGACGCTTTTTTATTCCATACAATGAAGCTTTTGAGGAAGTTGGTGTCTTTGATTTTGAAAATAAATACTATATTATTCCCAGTAATCAACACCTTTGTTTTGATATTCATTTATTTGAAATCAAGTAAGTATCAACGTTAAATAAAATGCTAATATAGTTACAATTAAAACATTGACATCATCGATAATAAGCATTTTAACAACAAAACTACCACTGACTTTAGTCAGTGGTAGTTTTGTTATAAAAATAGTAATACTAGCATAAACTTATAAAAATCTATAGATCTAAAACATAATACACATTTTACTCTTGAAGTTTGTTACTTCAAGAGCCCGGTTGTACAGCTATTGCAGGCGGCTAAGCTGCATAGCAGGGTAAACGCCGTAAAAAGCGCAAACAATTGTTTTTTTATTTTCCGCATATCCTTTCACAAACGCTTATGCGATGGAGTTGACGACTCCGATAAAAATAGGCAACAAGCTTTGATCTTCTACAATGGCAAAAACAAAAGGACGGTTAAGCTGAACAGTTTTTATAAGCTGCGGCGGCATACTCCCGGGAACTGCGATGCCGGTTACCGCTCCGGCTGTTGTGCCCCGTTCATTTACTTGGATAAACGTCTTATGCAGAACCTGCTCTATAAATAGCGGTCCGTTTGTTGCGCTCCCCATGCGTGTAAACTCTCCTGTCGGCGTGAAAGCGCTTTTCATTCCAAGGCCTATGAGCGCTTCATTTAGCTTCTGACTGTCGCTGAAAGAGAATTTGGGCAGGGAGCAGATGACATTAGCACTCTGTGTGTTTTGTAAGACTTTGCGCAAGTTTTCGCCACGCAGCGAGGAGAGGTAGTCCTGCATAAGAATGTTTTTGTTCGGAAGCAGCGCGGCAAAACTGTAACCGTTTTGATAAGCTTTTATAAAGCCCGTGGCTTTTCCGTCGTCCAGATACCGCCATTCTTTGGAACTCATAAATTCCACAGTCTGTCTTGCGCCGGAAGCGGCGGTGAAGCTGCCCTTCTCAACGTTATAATCGGAATAAGGCGTCATCCATTTTGCCTCGAAAGCAACCGCGTTTAGTAGATAGAGAAGTGCATCGTCAGAAATCTTGCTTAAAATTGACGGAACCATGCCGTGGGTTTCTTTCTTGACCCAACCGTTGATTTCATCCAGCGTTGTGCTGTCAAACGGCGCTTTGCGGGCTGCCGCGCCGAAATAGTTCGCATTTGTCTGTAAAAATTCTTGGTTCACGCGCAGTCGCTGTGCATCGTCCCGGAACCAGATTGCATTTGCGAGCTTCAGTTTTGCGCCGTCGCTGTTCGGCAGATTTTGCCGCAGGTAGCCGAGCGATTGATTCAAGCTATCCTGGCTCGCGCCCCCGGCCAGAACACGCAGCATGTCGCGTTGTGTCTGCCCCTGCGCACCGTTCGAAACCATCCCCAGCGCAAACAGGACGGAAAGCGGCGAGGTGAGGCTGTTTTTCGTTACGGATGCGGTTTGTTGAAACAGAGAGACGGAAAAATCCGCCGCTGCGTTTAAAAAGGCTTCATTCGGTTTGCTGACGGCTTGCTTTTTTGCGCTGATTCCCTGCATCAAGTCAGCGGAAGGAGTGACCGGCAGTATGCTTGTGGGCAGTGCGGTAGACGGCCGGCGCGTTGTGGTCGATTCAGCGCTGGTCGAACCGGTGGTGCTTGATGGCACCGGTGTTGTAGGCGTTTGGGTGGCGGAAGTGGACGGAGTGGAGGACATTTGGCTTTTGGAGGGCGGCGTAGTTTCGCTTGTAGCCGCATCGCTTGGTGTCTTTCGCTGGGCTGTGCAGGCAACAAAGCCGCATAACAGAGTCAGTACGATAAAAAGTGCAAAAAACTGTTTTTTCATATATTCAAAACCCCCTTATTAGGAATAGTCCCGTACCCGGTAAAATGCTGCAAAAGAAATCCATGTATTTTGCAATACAAAACTGCCGACCCGGGAGTATCCTCCGCAGCCGGCAGTTTTGCGTTTATTGGAACAAGAAATATGAAGATGTCATAGTAAAATATAAGCTCTTTTTGCAACGGCGCGTACTCCTATTCGCGCTCTTCTTGACAATGACAGCCGACGCTACAATCGGAGCAGGAGGAGCAGCCTGCGCAGCCGCCTTGCTTCCTGCGGCGCAGCACAGAGCGCAGCGCAAGCAGAAGGGCAAGCAGCACAAGCCCGGCAACTAGAATTGTTGCAAGGTTTTCACGGAAAAAGATGAGGACTTGAGACATGGGTGTACCCTCCTTGTCAACTTGTGGGTTAGTCTCAACTAACCGTGTTCAGTATACACCGAGGCAATTGCTTTGTCAAGGGGAAAAAGAAAAAGGAATACGGAAAACTTTTTGGGGTCTTTTTGTGGGCTTGCCCATGCGGCACGGCGTTTCTCTCTGCGTTTCTCTCTGCCCAAATTTTGTTTGACAGAGGCATGGGAACAAGCTACAATGAAGCGGTATACATTTGAAAAGGAAGGATTGTGCCCATGGAAATTCGTTTACTGCGACCGGATGAGGCGGAAAAACACTTTCGTTGTTCCGCAATTTCGTTTATCTGGCCGCTGGAAATTGAGAAAGAGACCCTCTCTGACGACCCAAAGCTGGGCGTGTTTGATGACGACGGCACCCTCATGGCGGAGCTGACCTTTGTGCCGCACGAGGCCACGTTTTGCGACAGCTCGCTGACAACGCTGATGATAGACGAGGTTATCACGCTGCCGGAGCACCGCCGCAAGGGGTATATCCGCACTCTATTTGATGAGCTGGAGCGTATGGCACCGCAGGAAACGTGGGATATCGGCGCGCTGAACCCCTTCTCCTGGAGCTATTACCGCAAGTTTGGCTATGACCGCATTCAGCAGCTGCAACATCTAAACGTGCCTATGGCGTCCCTAGCGCGTTTTGAGCGCAACTGCGATGTCATGCTCAACGAGGGCGCGCATAGCGCGGAGTTGTTGGAGCTATACAACGCTTTTGCCAAACAACACCACTTGAAATTCTGGCGAAAGGATACCAAGCGCTATCAAGAAAAGCCTTTTGCCACCTGCGAATATACCTATTTGTGGTATGGAAGTGACAGTAAGCCGCATTCCTACGCCATCTACAATGTGGATCGCTCCGCCCGCACAGTGCGCGTGAAGGAGCTGGTGTATGAGGACATGGCCTCCCTCGCGGGCATACTGGGCTTTTTGCGCAACCATGACGGGCAGACGGAGTTTGTGGAATTTGAGGATTTGCCCCTGCATTCCCCCGTTGATGTTGTGCTGGGAGACTATGACAAATCCAAGCTCTCCACCCGCAGCGTGCTCTCCGGCAGAATTTATAACCTGCAGGCCGTTTTGGAGAAAAATGCTTACCCTCAGGAGCACGGCGCGTTCCGCCTGCTCAGCCACGACAGCATAGAACAGAATAACGGCTTGTTTGAGGTAGAATATCAAAACGGCACCGCGCAGGTAATAAAACTGGCCGATGGCAAGGCGGATGTGGAGCTGAACAACCTGGCTGCGGCACGGCTATTGCTTGCCGGCGAGGGCTTCACGGCAAACACTGCCCGCTTCGTGGAGGGTGCGCAGTTCCACAACAACGCAGCAGACTTTTTCCGCGCCTTCCCTGTGCGCGGCATCGAATAATATGCCGCCTTGAAACGGTAATAATACATACATAAGGAGCAACATTATGGCAAAATTGACACCCTTAAAACTGGATGAAAACCGTGTTTGGCGCATATACCTCGGCGGCAAGCTACTGGACGAGTTTCACGGCCGCACAGACGGTAAGGACGGCTATTTTCCTGAAGATTGGCTGGCCTCCGTTGTTGTGGCAAACAACCCGGAGCGCGCTGACAAGCCCGAAAATGAGGGGTTAAGCATCATCTCCGGCACGGATGGCAAAACTGCCCTGCGCGACTTAATCGAAGCCGACCCGCAGGGATATCTGGGCAGCGAACACATCGCAAAGCGCGGCACAAACTTTGGCGTACTGAGCAAATTCCTGGATTCGGCAGAGCGTCTGCCGATACAAGTGCATCCGGACAAAACCCAGGCAAAACGCCTGTTTCAATCTGACTATGGCAAAACCGAGGCCTGGTATATTTTGGACGGGCGCACCATAAACGGTGTGGAGCCCTATATCCTCATGGGCTTCCAAGAGGATGTC
Organism: Oscillospiraceae bacterium; assembly: GCA_031549535.1. Lineage (GTDB taxonomy): Bacteria > Bacillota > Clostridia > Oscillospirales > Acutalibacteraceae > JAVBPP01. The sequence goes on along the minus strand of JAVBPP010000041.1, from coordinate 14,270 downwards.
CCACGCGAAACCCTGCGGGAGCTGTTTGACAAGCAGGATATCGCCGGGATGGAAAAACTCATGCACCGTATCCCGGTTAAGGCGGGCGAGGTCTATCTCATCGAGGGCGGCACCCCCCACGCCATTGGTTCGGGCTGCTTTATTCTGGAAATTCAAGAGCCGACGGATTACACCATCAGCCTGGAAAAATGCAACACCCTGGGCGAAAAGCTGCCGGATTTCCTCTGCCACATGGGGCTGGGTTTTGACAAGATGTTTGATTGTTTTCATTATGAAGGCATGACATTGGCAGAACTGCTCCGTGCCTTCCGCTTGGAGGCCAAGCTGACGGAGGATAATGCAGATTACACCCTTACCAGCTTAATTTCCTACGAGCGTACCCCCTGCTTCGCACTGAATCGCCTGGACATGAAACAGGATTGTCAACGAACCCCCCCGAGCGCCTGCGCCTATGTTGTGATAGCGGGCAGCGGCAGCATCGGGGACTGCTCCGTAAAACAGGGCGACTGCCTGTTCATCCCTGCCGGTGCGCAGGCGTTTACCATCAAGGGCGAGAACCTCGCGCTGTTGGAATGTCTGCCGCCGAGGTAATACAGAATACCAATCACCATTAAGAATACTTCCTGCAAAATTTGGCAAGAGCGCATACATGAAACGCTCGTTACCGAATTTTGCAAGTATTCTAAAAGGTAATTGGTATAAGATTAAATTAAAATCTGGGGAAAAGCCATACAGTAAAGCTTTTCCCCAGATTTTTTTACAATATTCTCATGCAAGCCGAAATAACAAGCTATGGCCTGTAAGCAAGGCAGGCCTCAATATACGCTATCACATTTTCCACCGGAACCTCCGGTTCCAAAATATGGGTTGGGCAGGCAAGCAGGCCGCCCTGTTTCCCCACGAAGTCCAGCTTTTCACTGACCTCTCTGCGAATGTCCGCCGGGGTGCCGAAGGGCATTAGGGTTTGTGTGCCCAGCACGCCGCAGAAAGAGAGCTTATCGCTGTATTGCCGATGCAGCGTTTCAAAATCCATGCACTCCGGCTGGACGGGGTTGAGGATGTCCACCCCGGCTTCAATTAAATGCGGGATAAACGGCTCAATATAGCCGCAGCTATGATACATCACCAAAACATCCGGTTTGATTGCGCGCGCCGCTGAAATAATGCGGGCAAGGCGCGGTTTTAAGAAGCGGCAATACAGCTCCTCGCTCATGAGAATTTGCGACTGCATGCCAATATCGTCACCGAAATACAGGCCATCCACGCCCGCTTGGACAAAGTTTTCTGTTTGGATAATTGCGTTTTGCGTAACACGCTCTAAGAGATAGTCCGCCAAGTCCTCATTGGCGAGCATATCCATCATCAGCGCTTCCATGCTGCGGGCATACCAGGCGGTCTCCCACACGGAGCAGCAGAGGTTGCCCATGGCAAACTTCCCTTGCAGATGCGCGATTTGCACGGCGGCGACCTGTGCTTCGGTTGCACCGCTGGCATATTCGGGATAGGGGTAGGCCTCTAGTTCGGCCAAAGTGGTAAACTTCGCCATAGGGTAATGATAACGCCGCATATGCAGGCAGGCCTCACTCCCCGGCTCATGCGCCGCACCATAGGCACTGAAAGAGGTGCCCTGGGCCAACGGATAATCAAAAAACTGTTTGAAAAACCCCTCCGGCTTCGGATTGCTCTGCGGTGTCCCCGGAATATCAAAAAATGCTTGCTCCGGCAGCTTGTAACCGCTTTCTTTACAATAGGCTTTCACGCGTGCCTCCAAACTGGGCGTCATACTAAAATAAATCGGCATGCGCTCATAGCCGGTGCGCCGCAAAAGCCCCGTTACGTTTTCCCTATCGTTCATAGACCACGCCTCCCCCGCACAATAAAATCAAGCCTCAGCGTTTTGATAAAACTCCTGCACCGCTGCAAAATAGGCGTCTATATTCTCCCATTTCACATCCGCCGGAATGTCACAGCCGGAGGACACCGTGAAGTGGGGGAATTTGCTGCATTTTTCGAGGATTGCAAGGGTCTGTTCCCGAATCTGCTCCGGAGTATCACTGCGGAAACTGACGGGATTGACATTGCCCATCACCAACTTATCCTGCGGTACCAGCGGCAGCATGTCATGCAGGGCAATGGCATTGCCGAAATGATAGGCATCGGCATCAATGGTTAAAATGCTTTCAATGAGCGGAATGGTGTTGCCGCAGTTGTGGTACACAAAGGCAAAATCCGCGTTCGACGTCTCCGCTACAATGCGCTTGACATACGGAACGGAAAACTCCGCGCACAAATCCGGCGAGAGCAGTCCGGCGGCCGGCTCCGCGAGCACGATGCCGTCCGCGCCAACCAGCTGAAACGCCTTGATATATCGGATGATAAAGTCGGTGCACTTCTCCAGCAGGGTGCGCACCATCTCGGGCGCGTCATAGCAGCTCATCATCAATTCCGTCATATCATAGAGCCTGCCGGCCAGGGAATAGGGACCGATAACGCCGCAGAACACCGGAATATCTGCAATGCGTTCCTTGGCCTTTTTCACGCCGTCGATGTAAATCTTCGTACGTCCCGCACCGATTTCCGGCACCTTGAGGGCGTTGATTTCAGCCTCGTTGCTCACAATGCCCTTGGAGACGGTGGGATTTTCATGGTCAGACACCTTGATGGGGCAGCCAAAAGCCTCCGCCTCCACGGAGAGATCCATCATATTTAAGGATGCGCCGATTGGGCAGCGCTCCGCAATGGCTTTCATTCCCTTCGCCTGGTTCTCGGCGCTGGAAATCAGCTCCTGCACCGTGATGCCCATCAACTGCGTGGAGGGAAACGAGAGCACCGGAACAGTTTTAGATTTATTTGCAAGTAATGTTTGAATGATAGCTTTCATAGTCAGTTCCTCCCTATCGATTACAGCATACGCGTTGCCGCGCCGCTCATGGCTTTCAGTTTTTCCGGAGATACATTGGGCAACAAAGCCTCATGGCTGGGCGAGCAAATATAGTGCTTGCCAAAGATTTTTCTCAAGCGCAGCACCTCTTGCTCCACATCCTGCTCGCTCCCGAAGGGCAACAGCTCCTGCGTATCCACCCCGCCCAAAAAGATAATTTTACCGCCATACTGCGCCTGCAAATGCTCTGCTCCCATATTGGCGGCCTTTGCCTGAATGGGGTGCAGCACATCCACGCCCATTTCTATCATATCCGGAATAATACGGTCAATCGAGCCGCAGGAATGCAGGGCGACCTTTTTGCCGTAGCTCTTGGCAAGGTCAATGAGCTCCTTGTAAAACGGAAAGATATATAGGCGGAACATCTCCGGGCTAATCATGCAGTCCAGCTGGCTGCCCATATCGTTGCCGAAGAAAAACACATCCACCTTATCCCCGTGTTCCTCAAAAAAACGGCGGTTGACTTCCAGGTAAAAATCCGTCATCTTCCGCATGACGGCCGTGACAACCTCCGGATGGGTATACATTTTTACAAAGCAGTGCTCCATGCCAAAAAAGTCCAGCAGAATGTGCCAGATATGCGTCCAGGTACCGGAAAACAACGATAAGTCCCAATCCTTAACCCCTTCGTATTGCAACTCAAAGGCCGCAAAACTGACATGCTCCGGCTTCGGCCAGTTCGGGAACGCCTCGATTTCATCCACACTTTCGGCATCGGCAAACACGCCGTCCTGCCCCAGGGAGGTGCGTTGCTTGCCGCCCAGCACATCCCACATGGGTTTTCCGTCCGGGTCATAATATAAATCCGGCTGAATCCATACCATGTCGTCGCCCAAAAGCTTCCCCAGCTCAAAGCTGGATTTACAGCCAAAATGCTGCCTGTAAAGCTTCATCGCTTCCGGATGGGGATTCCCAATCCAATACGCACTGCGGTCAACATCCTGCCGGTTCAAAATACACCGGACACGCTCACGCCCTGTCATACGCCGCCCTCCCATTGATAAAAAACGCCGCACATACTCTCCTGCGGGAATATGTGAAGCGTTTTTTTATATTGTAACTCAGTTGTTGAAGAAAGTAAGAATCGTTTCCGCCGCGGAGGCTGCGTCCTGCGTATAGGCATCCGCACCGATTTCTTCTGCATAGCTCTGTGTAACAGGGGCACCGCCGACCATGACCTTGACCTTGTCGCGCAGACCTGCTTCCACAAGCGCGTCAATAATTTCCTTTTGAGAAAGCATCGTTGTGGTAAGCAGTGCGGAAAGGCAAATTACTGTTGCGCCGGTTTCCTTCACAGCCTCTACAATTTGCTCACCGCCGATATCCACGCCCAAGTCAACGCACTCCACGCCGACGCCTTCCATCATCATTTTGACGAGGTTTTTGCCGATGTCGTGCAAATCGCCCTTAACGGTGCAGATGATGGCTTTACCAACCGGCTTAACTCCGGCTTCTACCAGGCGGGGGCGCAAAATCTCAAGGCCTGCGTTCATCGCACGCGCCGCAATAAGAACCTCGGGGACGAAAATCAAGTTTTCCTTAAATTTTCTGCCGACCTCCATCATGGCGCTAATCATGCCCTCGTCCAGAATGGTCTTGGCCGCAACGCCTTCTTCCAAAGCCTTTTGCACGCCCGCTTTCACGTCATTCGCTCTGCCCTTTTGCAGTAATTCAGCAATTTCTGTGGTGATACTCATACTATGTTGACCCCTTTCCGTTTTTATGCCATATCAAGGCGATTTTAACACGCCTCCACTCCGCTGTCAATCCAAATCAATAAAGTTTTTCCGGCGGCAGTGCAATGGCGATGACCGCCGTATCCTGCTCGCGGAATTGATAGCGCAGTCGCATATGCGAAAGTTCCCGGATATCACGGTAAACAAAGGAAAATTTCACACGCGCATAGCGGTAAGCAACCACATCCCCCGCGGCCTGACATTCACGCTCTGCTCGCCCAAGTCCCCATTCTATGCCGCCGAACGCGCGGGAGGCGCTGTCTTGCCCGGAAACGGCAAGCAGAGGCATCTCATGGTCACAATACACCGCCAATTCGCCCGTAAGCGTCACCGTATTAAATTCTTTGTTCAGTGTCACGTTGCGGATATGCAGCTCATGGCAACCCTTTTTACTCAATACGGGCGGATCCAACGCAAGCTCCAAACTCCTCGGGTGACGGTTCATCTTTCTGGTCGGCTGCAACTACACCACTCCCCCACGTTTGCGTTGTTCCAGTATAGCACCCTGCATGCAGCCGCACAATCCATTTTTCAAACTTATGTCTGGACAATTTCATTAAAATAGTATAAACTATTTCTTAGCCTGTCAGTTTACTTAGACTTATATAAAAGGGATGGTTGCAAACATATGGAACAAATTCGTAGCTGTACCGTTATTTACAACCCGGTTGCCTCCAGCTTCAACAACGAGAAGCTGGAGCAAGTCGTGCAACGTTTGAAGCAGGAGGGCATTGAACCGACTGTAATCAAAAGCAATAAAGAAGGGCATGTTATTCCGCTTGTCAAAAAATACAACCCTCTTTGTGACTTGATTTTAACCATGGGCGGGGACGGAACGGTGGGCGAGGCGTTCCAAGGCTTTCATGGGCAGGAGCAGCACGCGCTGTATACCCACATTTCCACGGGCACAACGAATGATGTAATTGCGAATTTTGATTTGGTTGCCAACGACATGCTCGCCTCGCTGGACAGGATATTAGCCGGCAGGGTGCGTGAAATTGACATCATGAGTGTTAATGGAGACCCTTTCGCTTACATCTCCGCGTTCGGCTATGTCACCAGCGTGCCCTATCTCACACCCAACTCCATGAAGCGCCACTTTGGCTACGCGGGCTATGTCGCCTTCGGCATGAAGGAAGTGCTCAAGGGGCCGCGCAAATTTCAAATTTCTTATACCAAAAATGGCGAGCTGATTGAATCCAGCGCTATTATGGGCATTATATCCAATACCAAAAATTTCTCCGGCATTCGCATCTATCCGGACGCGGACATCGGGGACGGTCAGTTTGAGGTGCTGCTTATTAAGAGTGCAAACCTCAAGCTTATCGCAACGCTGCTGCACGATTTTTTAACAAATTCTGCAAAGCTGGATAGCTACGGGGAGCGCTTTGAGGTGTTCCGCACCAATGAGTTGATTCTTTCTTTTGACAACAAAAAAATGAAAATCGATCTGTGCAACGATGGCGACCGCTATAAGACACCCAGAGATGAAAACCTGACACTGCACTACACCATCAGCGGCAAGGTGAAAATGTTGCTGCCGGCTGTGGAAACAGCGCAATGCGACGCAGAAAATGTTTAGGGCAAAACGCAAAAACATATGGCCGTACCGCTTTACAGCCGTTATAGGGCAAGCCTTGTGTTTGCCCATTTTTTTATTTAGTAACAACTCATCAGCTTTAGATTAAGGGAGGGTATATCCATGCTCAAATTTCACCTTGTAACAGATACCCATTATTACAACATGCAAGCCTTGGGCTTCACCGAGCGGCGTGATCAGGTGACGCTCAACGAAAGCGGCCCGATTATTGACGCTGCCTTTGAGCAGATTATCGCAGACAAGAGCACGGATATCCTGCTGATTGCCGGAGATTTGACCAACAACGGCGAAACAGTCTGCCATGCGGGCTTTATTGAAAAGCTACGTCACCTGCGGGAGAGTGGTATACGCGTTTTCCCCATCACCGCAACGCATGATTACGGCATGAAAAAGCGGGATGAATCTGAGGAAAGCCGCCGGCGTACTGATGTACATAGCCGGGACGAATTGTTTGCGCTCTATGAGGAATTCGGCAAAGAGGATATTATCGCGCGTTTTGAGCTCTCCTACTGTGCCCAGCTGGCTCCGGGTTACCGCCTGCTGGCGCTGAATGACGATGATGACGAAAACGGCCTGTGCGGTTATGCGCCGCGGCATTTGGAATGGATTTTGGAGCAAATTCAAAAGGCGCGGGAGGAAGCGCAGTTTATTTTCGCCATGACGCACCACCCCATGCTCGCGCCCTCCCCGATTTACCCCATCATTGGCGGGGACGGGAATATGGTGGCGGAGCACGAGCGCGTGACAACGCTGTTTGCGGACGCGGGGCTGCATTTTGTATTCACCGGCCACACCCATATGCACCACATCAACTGCAAGGTAACGCAGCAGGGCAATACATTCTGGGATATTAACACCAGCGCACTCACGGGCGTCCCCGCGCCCATTCGCGCAGTCACAGTGGACGATACCCACATGCACATACGCACCGAATATGTGGATCATTTTGCCTGGGATTTGCAGGGCAAAGCAGTAAAGCAGTATCTTTCCGATCATTTTGATAAGATGCTTAACAGCATATTTGACGCGGCGGGCAATGATATCGACGAATTAATCAACATCCTCGCAGGCGAATTCTCTGTAAACAAAGACGCGATGCGCAAATTCAAATTTCCGCTCAAGCTGTTTGGGAAATTCATCAATCGGGCAACCCTTGGCACTGTGGGACGGCTACTGTTTTGCCGGATACCCAAACAGGCGAAACGGGTGAAAGTGCGCTGGCTGCTGGTGGAATCCGTGCGTAATATTTATGGCGGCGATCAGCCCTACTCACCTGATACCCCCATCGGTGCGGCTGTTTACGCCATAATGGGCCGGGTGGATGGCCTGGCAAGGCCGTTTTTGAAAAAAGTGAGTCTGCCGTTTGAAAGCATCCAATCCTTCGTCATGTCACTGATTTATGGCGAAACGCCGGATGCCAACGCAGATTTGCCGTTGTGAAAGGAGGGCAGTATATGCAGATTGACGCCGCAAGCTATGGCATCATGCCGGGGCAGGATGTCAGCGAGGGTTTTATCCGGCTGTTTCAAGCTCTGCGGGAGCAGCCGGGCGAAAAGATCGTCACCCTTGCGCCCGGCCGCTATCATATCAGCCGCGAAAAGGTGCAACGGGTACAGTATTTTGTCACAAACACCGTCGCGCAGTCCGTTTATACGCCGGAAAACGACCACATGCTGCACATCGCCCTGCATTTGGATGGCCTTTCCGACCTGGTTTTGGATGGGCAGGGCGCGGAGTTTATTTTGGATGGCCAGATGACCAACCTTGTGTTGAACTGTTGCCGCAATGTCACCCTGCGCAACCTCACGCTGTGCAGCATTTCGCCCGATTTGCACCGCTTCACCGTGGAGCAGGTGCGGGGTGGGCACATTGTGTTCCGCCTGGACGGTGCCAGCCGCTATGAAAAGCGAGGCAGGCAATACGTCTTTACCGGCAACGGCTATACTACCCCGTTTTTTCATAAGCGCAACACCGCGTTTTGGAACGGCCGCATTGCGCCGGATAACCCCCTGCGTATCACACGCGGCGCTCACCCGCTGCGCGGCTGTATTGCGTTACAGGAGACGGGTGACCACCTCTTTACCGCGTACTATCTGAAAAAGCCCGCCTTTCCCGTTGGGATGCGCTTTTATGTCTACGATGTGGAGCGCACACAAACGGGAATTTTTGTCAATCAGAGTGAAAACATCACATTGGAAGGCGTCTGGCAGCAGTATAACCACGGCCTGGCCTTTGTTGGGCAGGATAGCCGCAACCTCACCGTGCGCAGCTGCCGCTTTGCCCCGGATTCTCAGGCGAATCCGGAAGACTCCTCCCGGATGGAAGTTGCTTCTCATGCTGATTTCATGCAAATTTGTATGTGCGCCGGGGATATCAATGTTACCGACAGCTTTTTCGACGGGGCCGGGGACGATACCATCAATGTTCACGGCGTACATTTCACGATCGCCGAGGTTAAAGGGCGGCAAATGCAGGTGCAGTTCCGGCATGAGCAGTGCTACGGCTTTAATCCCCTGCACGCGGGCGACCGCGTGGCCTTTATCGCGCAGCGTTCCCTATTGGAGCAAGGGCAGGCGGTAATTGTTTCGTCTGAACTGCAGGACAGGCAAACCATCCTGCTTACGCTGGACCGCGACGGTCTGGAGCGCTTTCAAGGCATGGCGCTGGAGGATATCGACCGCTGCCCCAACCTCTATTTTGCCCGTAACAGCATGCAGCGCATCATTACGCGCGGCATCTTAGTCACCACGCGCGGCAAGGTGTTGATTGAGGACAACGAGTTTATAGACACGGCCATGGGTGCCATCGTCATTTCGGACGACGCAAAAAACTGGTATGAGAGCGGCATGGTCAAGGATGTCACCATTCGGAACAACCGATTCCTCCACTGCGGCGACCCTTACATCACCATTCTGCCGGAAAACAGTGCCCACGAAGGCGCGGTGCATGAAAATATTACCATTACCGGCAATCGCTTTGCTGCAGTGCCGCAAAAAGCTATCCTGCTGGCGAAATCTGCGCAGAACATCCGCTTCGCAGGCAACGCCCTGCCCACCGGAATGCCGCAGGAGAAAATAGCGCGGCTGAAAGATGTGACAGGCTTTGAGGATGTTATTACTTCGGCACGTAACAGTAATTAATTTTGCGGGTCAAAATCCCATACGGCAAAGCATTTCATCCACTTTTGCAATATGCCTATTCGCCAGTTCGTCCACCTCCAGCGCGTTATCCAATTTCAAAGCTCTTTTCACGCTTTCAGCCTTGTATTTTTAGTAATACTGTACTATACTGAAGCTGCATTTCACTGAAAAATAGGAGGAGTCATCATGAAACTGTTTGTATCCATCCAAAAGTGGTTCGCCTCCATCCTCGCTTGTTTGCAGCTCTTGTTTTGCGGCGTTGTTTATGGGGAGCTGCAGCCCTCCGCTCCGAAAGAGGAGCCCCAAGAAAATATTGTAAATTCCATTGAGGGGGATTCTAATTTGTCTGACAGTGTGCAGTATGCCGCAAGAGCAAAAAACGCCGTGCAGGCTGTTTTTACGGATGCCTCGCGTTCGCGCTATGAAATGCGCAACGCCGATGTCTCCCTAACGCATAACCTGGAGGTTCCGGGCAACGCTACGGCCACCTTGCGCGGCAAAAACGGCGGCGTTTACCTGGCCGATACACTTGACCCCTTTTATACCACGACCTCCGGCGCGAGCTACTATGCCTCGGCCTCAGTGGATACGGCCAGGCCGAACACCATTCGGCTGGGCGAGTATTATTATGAAAGCCACATTCGCGACCTGCGCTTTGCCAAAAACAGCAATGGGCAGTTTTGGGTTGACAAAGCGTATCACCTATATAGCGACCGCCTGTATCAAGAGCTGATTTTAATGGCAAGCAGCGCAACCACTGCGCTCGCCTCGTTTGGCCTGGAAACAAAAATTCCGGTTTCTGCCGTTGCCGCCATACAACTGCGGGACGCAGGCGGAATCAAAACCAGCCCGGAGGGTATGGAGGAAGCCACTGTGGAATACGCCGCGTTTGATATCCGCGATGTCGGCGTTGTCGGGTTCATCATTCCATCCGACGGTTCCACGGCGTCTGTCTCTATCCGCTCGGACGGAACGAACTATATCATCACACAAAAAGCGAATTTTACCCCGGGGACCGGCATCAATAAAAATGATGAAAGCGGTGGCTATGCCTTAAACAGCGTACGCTTTGGGAACCGCATTTACACGGACAGTACCCATACCTTCAACGGGATTGACAAAGAGGCCTATTTAGAGCGGCACCCGCTACAGGATTTACGCGTAACAGGCGGAAACGCAGCCGGGGAGTACCTTGGCTACGAGCACTTACGCGGGAGCTATCAGTTCACCATGCAGGGCACGGATTTTGCCGCAGCCTATGCCAACCCGGATATACAGTATGCCGCGCCTATCACCATCGCAGGTGATAGCCGGAACCGCGATATCTATATCCACATGAGCGGGAAAAGCGGCTGTCTGGAGGCCGGAGCCCTGCTTGACGACTCGGGAACACTCGCGGCCATGGATGTACAGGTCTGCAAAAACTTTCAGGGCGACGGCGGAGAACCATTTTACAGCGTTAAGGATTATATGTACGGGGACTCCTTCTTCCCCATCCGCTTAAAAGCGAACGAAACGCAGCGCTTTACGTTGCTGAATATGTACCAAAACTGGGGAAAATATCCGCTTAAACAGCTTTCTTCCATTGAATTCCATGTTTCGTATTATCACCTCTCCACAGGCGCAACGGAATCCAACTGCATCGCCCCCTACTTTGTCTACGGCAAGGATGGCTGGACACTGCCTGACTTCCGCGGCTGCAGCGGGGATATCTGGAAAGATCAGCCTCAGTTCAACTCCGTCGGTCAGCTTTACTTCCCCAAATATACAAAAAACTTGAAGGAAATCGGCAGCGAGTATACCGGGTCAACCATAAATGCCTCCGGTTTGAGCTATGCTGATATCGAATACACCTATCGCTCCGACTGCGGCTCGTATGACTATACCCTTCGCCATGTGGAATTTCCGCAGACGGATGAAAACCGCACTTACTATGAAATTGATCTCAGCTTTAATCGCGATGTTTCCCTGCGCAATTTGAAGGAGGACTTTTCGCTGTTCTCTTTTGACGGCAGATTTGTTAACTTTGACAAGGCCGAGTATTTAGACGAGAATAACACCCCGCAAACCAAAACACTGCCCAACAGCTTTTTGCCGGCGCTGGACGACTACATTATTCTGGGCAAGGAGCAGCCCTATTTCGGCTACTACGATATTTCCGACAAGAGTGTGAAGGAGCAAACCGGAAAGAACTTTGGAGCCAATTTTGGCTTGATTGTTAAGAACAGCGCCATTACGGTTGACGGGAAGGCCTGGAACGGCAACCTCTGCATCAAAAACAGCTATGACGGTAAGCTTAACACCGCTGCACTGACGCTGAACGAAAAGAAACTGGAGTTCAAAGCGGGAGATACGATTCATCTGGAATTGATTCTGTTGCCCTGGGGTCGACTTTCTGAGCCAGAAAACGGCACGGTGCAAAAAGTGCGGGAGGACAGTGCCCTCCACCCGCTGACGGCGCAAAGCAGCGTGGGTACCGTCATCCCGGACGCCTATCTGCCCATCATCCAAAGCGATAACAACATTGCACAGTTCACGCTCAAGGGCGGCAGGGGCAATCAGGCCGTGCGCATCAACGGCTTTACAGAAAACCGCTGCCCCACAGTTTACCGCAGTAGCGGCTCCGGCTGGGAGCCCGTCAGCCTTGCCAGCGGCAACGGCTATGACGGCTACACCGTTTATTATGACAAATTGACGGGTCTGTATGATTTTTCCTTTGTCTATACCGCAGAAAACCCGCAGACGGAATATCGTTTCCGCTGTGTGCAAGAATAAACCGGAGGGCCTACTTTGAAGAAAAACAAACCTGCCCCGCAGCAGAAGGCCGCTGTAACACCGCTGTATTTGTTCTGCCTGCTGATGCCTTTTGCCTACGGTGGCTTTCACGAGTATGTCTCCTGCATTTACAGCGTTTTCCTGCTTGGATATTTAGGCCACTGCTACTACCGCAATCACGGCCTGCGTTTGCAGGGCAGCCTTGTGACCGGAGCCGTTGCCCTGTTTGCCGCCATGTATTTGTTGGCGGGCTTCTGGGCCGTTGACCCCTCCCTGGCTCCCATTGGATTTATGAAGTTTCTGCCGACTGTTCTGTTCGCCCTCACCGTCATGCAATTTGACGGTGAAGTGCGGCAACGCTTGTTAGCCACCGTCCCACTTTCCGGCGGGGCGATGATATTGTTCAGCTACCCCATGCGCTTTATTTCCGCGCTGGAGCCATACTTTTTTACGGCAGAGCGGCTGGGCGGCTTTTTTCAATATCCAAACAGCTTCGCCCTGTTTTTGTTGCTTGGAATCATCATTCTGGTTCTGCAACCGCAAAAGCAAAAGTGGGTTTATGCGTTTTTACCGCTGCTGATGCTGGGCATATTCGCCAGCGGCAGCCGCACGGTTTTTTTCCTGCTTGCCCTGGCAGTTCCCCTGCTCTCCGCCACACAAAAGCGGCTGCGTAAGCCGTTGCTTTTGGTGTTTGCTGCAGTCCTTGCGGGCAGTCTGCTTTTTGTGCTGCTCAGCGGCAATTTGCAAACGGTCGGGCGCTTTTTAACCTCCTCGCTCAACTCCAGCACCCTGCTCGGACGCTTGCTGTATTACCGCGACGCCCTGCCGCAAATCGCAAAACACCCCTTTGGTATGGGGTATTTGGGCTACTACTACTCTCAGCAGCTGTTCCAGACAGGGGTCTATTCTGTGCGTTATATCCACAACGATTTGCTGCAAATTCTGCTGGATATCGGCTGGATACCCGCCATTTTGGTTGTTGTAGCTTTTATAAAAAGTCTGTTTTCTAAAAAAACAGATTTGACTCAGAAATTTTTGCTTTGCGTTATCGCAGCACACTGTTTGGTGGATTTTGACTTGCAATTTATCAGTATCTTTTTCATCGCGCTGCTGTGCCTGGATTACAGCGGGCGATTCGACTGGAAGATTCGCTATGACCGGAAAATCTCACTCACCGTCTCCGCTGTGGCCGGAGCGTTTTGTTGCCTGTATTTCAGCGTCTTCCTCGCCCTGGGCTTTTGGAACCGGCACGCGCAGGCGCTGCGGCTCTATACAAACTACACACCCTCGCAAATCATGCGACTGACCGAGCTTTCAGACCCGGACGAAGCACTGAATTTAGCGGACTCCATTCTGTCGCACAACGCAAACATTGCGGTCGCCTATGACGCTCGGGCGATAGTCGCCGCGGCAAGCGGGGATTTCGCCGCCATGGCGGATAACAAACAGCAGGCGCTCGCCATTGCACGCTATTCCCTGCCGGAATACTTAGACTACTACAATCTGCTTTTAGACGCCATGCAATACGCGGGGGTGCAGGGCGACGAAGCCGCAGAGCAGTTATACCGTTCTTATCTGCAGGAAATCCCCACCATGCTGGAGGACATAAAAAACGAAACAAGCGCCCTTGGCTGGAAAATTAAAGATCAACCGGAGCTGGATTTGCCGCAGGAGGTTGCGGACGGTATCGCACGCATGCAGCAGGAGTAGAAAGGAGTGCGTTTATCTTGTACCGTTCTGTCTATTGCGACGTGGACTATGTTCCTCAGCGGAATATAGTCCACGTTGTCTGGAAACAATTTTGCAAGGGTGAGGACTACCGCGCGCCGCTGCGCCATGCCCTTGCCATCATGCGGGAGCATAGGGGCTGCCAATATGCCGCGGATACCCGGCAGGGCTTTGAAAACGACCCGGCGGATACGCAGTGGCTGTTTGATGAGTTTTTACCCGCCGCCGCGCAAACGGACTGTAAGTATATCTATTTTATCATTGACCGCAGCAACAGCTTGCGGGAGGAGTTGGAGGGACAGTCCAGCGAGTTGGAAAAACTGTTTGCCGTCCGGTATTGTTTTGATGTA
>JAVBPP010000010.1:0-11378 GCA_031549535.1 Oscillospiraceae bacterium | reverse complement strand
TCATGTCGCTCCTCAGCGTTGCACTATCCTGCGTAATGGTAAAGCCCTTTTACTATAGCTGATATCCTTTGATTTTGGAAGAGCAAAAACCCATGTTGTCCTTGACACGGGGTACACTTTATTCTAATGGAGATTGGTATTATACTAATTCCAAGTAGAAAACTCGAATAGATTTGCGTGAATTTTTCGCGTTGTGTGCGGCGGACGACGCAGCTTTACTGTCGTAAAGCAAGGAGGACAACAAAGCACAGCGCGAAAAAGGCCGCAAAGATGTCGAGGTTTCTGCTTGGGATTCGTATTAATGGTGATTGGTATTCCTCCCCACCAACTTTACCAGCTCCATCATGGCAATCGGCGCGAGGGAGAGTAGCGCGACCGCGCCCCACTGCGTCCCGTCCAGATATACCGTGTCAAATATGCCGGACAGAGCCGGAAGCATGATGACGGCCACCTGCAAAAAGACGCACAGCACAATGGAAATGGTCAACTTGATGTTCGTGAACAGACCCAGCTTAAAAATGGAGTGGGACGAGCGCATGTTAATGGTGTGCGCAAGTTCGCTCAGGCTCAGCACCGCGAAGCACAGCGTTCTGCCAATGGCAAGCGAGCCGTAATGGTGATAGCCCAACAGAAACGCCGCCAGGGCGAGCGCGCCTATCATCATGCCCTCCAGCAGAATTTCAAGGCCCAGGCCATCCGCGAAAAAGCTTTTGCCGGGCTGAACGGGTTTGCGTTTCATAATATCCTGTTCCATGCGCTCCGTTCCCAGCGCCATGGCGGGCAGAGAGTCTGTTACAAGGTTGACCCACAGTATCTGCAGCGGCAGCAGGGGCGTGGGCAGGGAGAGCAGGGACGCCGCCAAAATGACGAGAATTTCGCCGATATTACAGCTGAGCAAAAAGTGCACGGCTTTTTTGATGTTGTCATAGATGCCCCTGCCCTGCTCCACCGCCTTGACAATGGTTGCAAAGTTGTCGTCCGTCAAAACCATATCCGCCGCACTTTTGGCTACCTCTGTGCCGCTCTTTCCCATGGCGCAGCCGATATCCGCCGCCTTAAGCGCGGGGGAATCGTTGACACCGTCCCCCGTCATGGCGACGACCTCGCCGTTTTCGCGGAAGGCCTTGACGATGCGCACCTTATGCTCCGGCGTGACGCGGGCAAACACGCGGTAGTTGTAGATTTGCTTTGTCAGCTCCGCCTGCGGCATGGCGTCCAGCTCCTGCCCGGTGATGCAACGCTCCCCCTCCTTGAGAATGCCCAGCTGCTTTGCAATGGCCGCGGCGGTCACGGCGTGGTCCCCGGTAATCATGACCGGCGTAATACCCGCCTGTTTGCAGGTTCGTACGGCTACGAACACCTCGCGGCGCGGCGGATCCTGCAGCCCGATTAAGCCACAAAACACCAAGTCCCGCTCGGCATTGTCGGCTGCGCTCTGCGCCTGGCGATACGCCACGGCAATCACGCGCAAGGCGTCCGACGCCATGGCCTCATTCTGCGCGAGAATCTGCCTTCTGCCGCTTTCGCTTAAATCCTGTATGCCGCCCATGTGTAGCACCCGGCTGCACTGCCGGAGCAACACATCCGGTGCACCCTTTACTGCGAGCAGATAGCCGCCGGCCTGCTTATGCACGGTGGACATGCACTTTCGCTCGGAGGAAAAGGGCGTTTCCGAAACGCGCGGAAACTCCCTGCGCAGCTGTTCTAAATCCAGCAGTTCCTCCGCCGCGAGAAGGAGGGCGTTCTCCGTTGGCTCGCCCTGCGCCTTGTGTTGTTTCCCTTTTCCGCTCACGGTGGCGTTGTTGCACAGCGCCGCAATGCGCAGGATACGCTTTTTACTTTCGCCCAAAGCAGCGCCGTCCGCTGTGCGAATTTCCATAACCGTCATCTTGTTTTGGGTGAGCGTCCCGGTTTTATCCGAGCAAATGACCGTTGCCGTGCCGAGAGTTTCCACGGCCGGCAGATGGCGGATGATGGCGTTGCTCTTGGCCATGCGCTGCACACCCAGGGACAGCACCACCGTCACAATCGCGGGCAGACCCTCCGGAATGGCGGCAACGGCAAGGCTGACGGAAAGCATGAACGCATCCAACATGGCGGCCTTGCGCAGCACGCTGAGCACAAAGATAAAGGCGCAGATACCCAGCGCGGCAAAGCCCAGCAGCTTTCCCACCTTGGCAAGGCGCAGCTGCAGCGGGGTCTGGGGCGAGTCCTCGGCGTTCAGCAGGTGCGCAATGCGCCCAAGCTGGGTCTGCATGCCCGTTTCTGTCACAACCGCCCTGCCGTTGCCCGCCACCACGGTGGTGGAGGCAAACAGCATGTTTTTTCGGTCCGCCTGTGTGCAATTTTCCGGAAACAGGATGTTTGCCACCTTTTCCGCCGGGACGGATTCCCCTGTCAACGCACTCTCCTGCACGCGCAGGCTGCTGCTCTCCAGCAAACGCGCATCCGCTGGGACGAGGTCGCCCGCCGCCAAATAAACGATGTCCCCCGGCACAAGCTCCCTGGCCGGCACACGCTGTTTTCGCCCGCCGCGCAGCAGCTGCGCCGTGGGAGCAGCCATTTTTTTCAGCGCCTCCAGGGAGCGCTCCGCCCGCCGTTCCTGCGCGACGCCGATAACGGCGTTGAGCACCACAATGCCTAAAATAATAATTGGGTCTAAAAACTCGCCGGAATCCTCCAACAGCGCGGTAAAAAAAGAAACGCCCGCCGCCGCCAGCAAAATCAAAACCATAAAGTCCGAAAACTGCTCCAAAAACTGCCGCAGTATATGCTTGGATTTTTGAGCAGCAAGCTCATTTACTCCGTAGCGCTGCGTATGCTGCTTCACCTGCGCCGCACTCAACCCATTTTCCGCGCTGCTCCCCAGTGCTTTTACGGCGCTTTCACCGCTCATGGCATGCCATTCCATCTTCTTTTCCCTTTCCGCTTGTATTTTGTTATTTCAATACGTATAAGCTATATTCACAAGCCGTCCAAAACTTTACAAAATAATAGTTGATTGCACGGGGCATTCGTGTTACACTCATATACTATAAAATGGGTGTATTGGGTCTATTCTGGTGTTTGCAGGAGGAACAGAAGTTTTATGCGAAATATATTACGGGTGCTTAACACAATGAAACTACCGGTGGCGCTGGCCATATTGTTGATGGTTGCAAGCAACCTGGTTTCGTTGATTTTGCCGGAGTTTATGGCAGATATCATCAACCAGGGCATCGCGGCAAAGGACATTTCCTATATTTGGAGCAGAGGCATACAGATGACTGTAATTTCTCTGGCATCCATGTGCATCGCCCTGTGTTCAAGCTACTTTTCCGCCAAAGTTTCCACAAGCTTTGGCCGGGATGTACGCCGCTGGCTGTTTCATAAAACCGAAAGCCTGAACCAGTGCGACGTGGATAAAATCGGAACCCCCTCCATGATTACCCGCTGCACGAACGACATTGGGCAAATTCAAAACATGCTGCTGAACTTTTTGCGCACCATCATTACCGCGCCCATTATGGCGATTGGCGGCACATTCATGGCCTTTCTCACGAACTGGCGCCTTGCCATGGTGATTGTGTTCTTGGTGCCCTTGATTGCCTTGGGTGCCTTTATCGTTTCTAAAACCATAGTCCCCATGTTCCGGAACATTCAAAAGCGCAACGATGCCATCAACCGGATTCTACGCGAAAAGCTCAGTGGCATCCGTGTAATCCGCGCGTTTAACCGCTCCGATTTCGAGGATAAGCGTTTCAGCGACGCAAACTATGCCCTGACCTCCCTCTCCCTGCGGGTGCAGCGCATTATGGCGTTTTTAATGCCGCTCGCGTCTATGGGCGGCTCCCTGCTGCTGCTGCTGCTGTTTATCATTGAGTCCAAGTATATCGGCAGCCTAGATCCCGTGAAGGATGGGCTTGTGTTGGACAACGTAATCGGCGATATGACGAAGTTTATCATCTACATCACCATGGTCGTCGGTGCCGTGCTGCAAGCTGTGGATATGTTTTTTGAGGTGCCCCGCGCCATGGTTTCCGCCAAGCGCATCAACGAGGTGCTTCTGATGGAGCCGGCCATCCCTGAGCCGGAGGTTTCCGCTATAGCGCAACTGCCCGCCGCGCAGCAAGAACCCGAACGCGGGCATCTGGTGTTTGAACAGGTCAGTTTTGCCTATCCGCAAACAATGGAGCCGCTGCTGCAAAACATTTCCTTTGAAATGCATGCGGGGGAAACCACCGCCATTATCGGCGGCACCGGCAGCGGAAAATCCACGCTGGTGAACTTGATTCCGCGCTTTTACGATGTTACACAGGGGCGCATCACGCTGAACGGCGTGGATATCCGGGAAATGTATACAAGCGAATTGCACCAAAAAATTGGTTTCATTCCGCAAAAGGCGTTTCTGTTCAGCGGCACAGTGTTTGACAACATGCGCTTCGGCAGGGAGGACGCCACGCAGGAGGAGATTTGGGAGGCGCTGGAAATCGCACAGGCTGCGGATTTTGTGCGCAAGCTGCCGAACGGCCTGTATGACATGATTTCGCAAAGCGGCAAAAACCTTTCCGGCGGGCAAAAACAGCGTTTGGCTATTGCCCGGGCCATCGTACGGAAATCTGAAGTTTTTGTGTTTGATGACAGCTTTTCCGCGCTGGATTACACCACGGATGCAAAGCTCCGCCAGGCGCTGAAAAACGCTGTTTTCAACGCCGCGTTTATTGTTGTGGCGCAGCGCATCGGCACGATTATGCAGGCGGACCGCATTTTGGTGCTGGATAACGGCAGACTGGTGGGGCACGGCAGGCATCAAGAGCTTTTGGAGAACTGCCCGACTTACCGGGAAATTGCCCTTTCCCAACTGCCGGAGGAGGAGCTTGCCATATGAGTAAACGACGCAGCAACAAAGAGACGCTTGCAAAGGCCAAAAACAAATATGCCTGGGTGCGCGGCGGCAGAAAAAAGCACGAGAAACCGCAGAACTTCAAGGGAACGCTGGGTAAGCTGGTGCGCTATATCAAACCGCATATGCCAAAGCTGATGATTGTGCTCGCGGCGAGTCTTGTGGTCTCCGCACTGAATGTGTACGGCCCCAAGCTGCTGGGCACAATGATTGACATTGTGAGCGGCCAGATTGTGGATTACCGCGCCACAAAGGTCTGGAACAGTGCCCCCGTCATGGACTTATTGAAAAAGCTACTGATTATTTACGGCGGTGCGGGCATTTTCGGCTTTGTGCAGCAATATATCCTTGCGGGCATCACGCAGGAAATTCTGCGCACGATGCGCGCGCAGGTCAACGGCAAAATCTCTCGCCTGCCCCTGCGGTATTTTGATCAGGTTTCTAAGGGCGAAATTTTAAGCCGGATGATGAACGATATTGACAACATGAGTAAAACGGTGCAGAACAATATTGTTCGCATCCTCGGTTCCTGTGTCAATTTCATCGGCGCGGGCTATATGATGTGCGTATACAGCTGGCAGCTCACCTCCTATTCCGCGCTGATTTTGCCCTTTACGCTACCCATTGTCTGGATGATTGCACGGCGCTCCAAGCGTTATTTCCGCCAGCAGTGGGACAGGACCGGCGAGCTGAACGGGCATATTGAAGAAATGTTCACCGGGCACATGCTGGTGAAGGTGTTTAACCACGAGGCAAAGTCCGTTGCCGAGTTTGACGACATTAACAACGAATTGGGCAAAGTCAGCCACCGCGCCCAGTTTATCTCCGGCATGATTGGGCCTATTCTCGGTTTTATCGGCAACTTTTCCCTGGTTCTGCTTTGCGTCATCGGCGGCAATTTTGTCGTCAAAGGAACGTTTGCAATCGGTGACATCACCTCCTTTTTCATCTATACGCGCATGTTTATCCAGCCTATTCTGGATTTCGGCGGCATTGTCAACGCGCTGCAATCCTCCCTTGCCTCCGCGGAACGCGTGTTTACGCTGCTGGAGGAGGAAGAGGAGCCGGCAGACAGCCCGCTGCATCAAATTGACAAACCCAGCGGCGCGGTGCGCTTTGAGGACGTAAGCTTCCGCTATGTGGAGGAAAAGCCGCTGATTGACGGGCTGAACCTCGACATTGCGCCCGGCGAGCTGATTGCCATTGTCGGCCCAACCGGGGCGGGCAAAACAACCATCGTCAACCTGCTCATGCGCTTTTATGACGTCACGGGTGGGCGTATCACGGTGGACGGCTGCGACATCCGCGACATCACGCGTGAGAATCTGCGCAATATCTTCGGCATGGTGCTGCAGGATACCTGGTTGTTTAACGGCACAATTTACGACAACATCGCCTATGGCCGGCTTGGGGCAAGCGAGGAGGAGGTGCACGCGGCGGCAAAGGCGGCGCGCGTGGAACACTTCCTGGAGCTGATGCCGGACGGCATTTATTCCCAGCTAGAGGAGGACGGCGGCAACATCTCGCAGGGGCAGCGGCAGCTGATTACCATTGCGCGCGCCCTGTTGGCCGACCCCGCCATTTTAATTTTGGATGAAGCGACCAGCTCTGTGGATACCCGCACAGAAATATTAATTCAACAGGCCACGCAAACCCTCATGGAGGGGCGCACCAGCTTTGTGATCGCCCACCGCCTTTCCACTATCCGCAACGCTGACTGCATCTTGGTGATGAACGAGGGCGGTATTGTGGAAACCGGCACACACAGCGAGCTGATTGCGCTGGGCGGTTTTTATACGGAGATTTATAACAGCCAATTCGGCCTTGCCGGAAACATGGCAATCATAGAAGAGTAGGGGGCAAGTATCATGCTAAGCAAGGAACATGAAGTCATTCCCGCCGATGAGGCGTTTGAAGCATTTCAACGCAGTCGTATCATTCACAGCGCAAAGCTTGTGGAATTTGTCGGCGCAGAGGGCTGGGATGTCTACAACCCTTCCCTGCCGTTTACCATTAATGCAGAGACCTGGATTGCCGGACGCGTGGAAAACCGTGACGGCCACGATTCGCGCGTGCAGTTTTTCAAGCAGGAGGGGGAACGCTTCACCGCACAGCCGGGAACGCGCAGCTTTGTTCTGGAGGATCCGTTCATTGCCCACATCCACGGCCAGCTTGTGTTTGGCGGCGTAAGCGTGGTTTGGGAAGGCAACAGCCCCGTCAACTACAAAACAGTATTTTATCGCGGCAGCAACATAGAGAATTTGACCCAATTTGCCCAGGGGCCGGATAACATGAAGGATATCCGCCTGTGCGAGCTGGCGGACGGCCGTATCGGCGTGTTCACCCGCCCACGCGACCTTGCCAAGCTGGTGGAATGGGGTAGCCTCGCACGCATCGGCTTCACTGTGATTGCGAAGCTGGAGGATTTGAACGCGCAGCTCATCCTGGACGCTCCCCTGCTGGAGGGGCAGTTTATCGGCGTGGAATGGGGAGGGGCAAACCATGCGTTTGCGCTCAAAAATGGTTTGGTCGGCGTTGTCGGCCACCGCTCCTGCGGCGAAGTGGTCGGTTCGGACGACCCGGAGCTGCACTACTACGGCATCGCCTTCGCCTTGAATCCCGACACCCTGGAGACCACCCCGGCGCAAATCATCATCTCCCGCGATTGTTTCCCGGAAGCGCCTCCCAAGCGCCCCGGCCTGCTGGATGTCACCTTCAGCTCCGGCATGATTCGCAACCCGGACGGCACAGCAACCGTTTACACCGGGTTAAGTGACAGCGCAGTAGGCGTTGCATGTATCCCTGACCCGTTTTTGGCGCTGGAAGAATTGGAAACATAACCTTCACAGATGACGAAAAATCCGGGGAAAAGCGTTATCTCATCGCTTTTCTCCGGATTTTTATTGATACAGCAAAGTAAACTAATCAAACCGCTTGATGCAAAAGGCGTATATAGTGATTGGATTCTCGCAGAACGTGGTCTGCAAGCAGGGGGAGAATAATAGAGCGGATTTTGCACGCGGCAATACCTTTTGTTCCTGCCTCTTTGAAATCGCGGTACTTCATGGTTTCTTGTAGGGTAGCCTGTGTGATGCCGCTCATTGTCATATCAGTAGCTGTTTTCGCCTGGTTCAGTAAATCCGCATATTCATTGGCAAAGCTATTGGCGCTGTCAATCAATGTATCCTCCACCGGATCTAATAGACCTCGGATAAACTGCGCGTGTTCCATCATAATTTGATCCCAGAACAGCTCAACATCCTTACTATTGCCATTGATATCCTTGCCGTCCTCAAGGTTCATGATATGGCTCCGATATAGTTTTGCTTCACGGATGATATGCTCCAGCAACAGCGGATAGTTCAGCGTGAACATGTTACAGGATAAAACGTTGTCTAGAATGCTGGTCTTAAACTGGATTAGCCCGTCTAGATAATGTTTCGCCTGCTGGTTTAATTGTTTCACTTGTTGCACAAGCTCCGGAGCTATGTAAGGATTGCTGCCCCCATACATCTTTCCTTCTGTCAATGTAATATCTGTATTGATTGGAATGCCGGTGAAGTGCTGTGTTTTTTGTTCGCTCCCGAGCGTATAATCGGTTACAAGTTCACCCGAGGAAATGATTGAGTTGCTCACAATGCCGTTACCAAGCCGAACGGCAGCCTGCAGAATCGTCTCAAAAATTGACTGATACTGATTTGCCGCGTTGCTGTAATCCGGATTCTGGGGGGTAAATGCCGCTTCTAAAAACAAGGCATGCTCCTTCATAATGCGTCCGAAAAATAAGTGCTGTTCGAGCGACAGGGTTGCATACTGCTGCTGACTAATCATCGCGCACATCTCCTGTTTGTTTTATTACTCCGGCATGTAATGGTCGCAGGTTTTGCGGGATGAAATGCTTTGCTGTATGGGATTTTATCCCGCAAAACCCGTGCTACCATTTGATGCAGGAGGAATAGTATATCTTATGTTTGTTTGGTGAATCAGTGATTTTTTGTAGACTAAAATTTTTACCCCTGCACAAACTTATAAATAATGTCGGGCAATCAGCTTGCCTTTTTGCTATCCTTGGTATCAGAGGGGGGAATACTAATTTTGGATTTAATAACACAACTCAACAGTGCTATCCATTACATTGAAGAGCATATTTGTGACAATATAGCGTTGTCTGACGTTTCTAAAGTGACGACATATGCGCCCTATCACTTTGGCAGATTGTTCTACTACATTGCGGAAATGCCGCTTTCAGAGTACATGCGCAAACGCAAGTTAACGCTTGCCGGAATGGAATTGCAAAGCAGTGAAATCAAGGTGATTGATCTTGCGATGAAGTACGGTTATGATAGCGCCGACAGCTTTACAAGGGCGTTTTCAAAACAACATGGTGTAACGCCCACAGTCGCAAGACAAGGCGGTGTGTTTTTGAAAATCTTTCCCCCGCTCAACTTTCAAATAAAGATTAAAGGAGTGCAGGGTATGAATTGGCGAATTGAAGAAAAAGAAGCGTTTGAGGTTTTTGGCATTGAACGGTACTTTAAGAACGTGATGAACCCCGATGAAACAGGCGAAATCACGGCATTTTGGAAAGAGATCCACACGGACGGCAGTTGCCGGAGGTTGATTGCGCAGGCAGACGGCCGAAGCGACTTGATAGGGTTTGGCGGATATGTAGAAGAGCAATTGGACGAATTTCCGTATATAATCGGCCTTATTGCTGACCCCGGCTGCGATACCTCCGGCTTTCAAGTAGTATCTGTCCCGGCGGCAACTTGGGCAGTCTTTCGCAGCGATGAATTTGATGAGAACCCCCATGGCAGGGAACTACGCATCCTGTTCCGGCGTGCTTACACTGAATGGTTTTCCACATCTGGCTATGATAGATTCCCGGGTCCAGATTTGGAAATCTACGGAATTACGGAAAATGGGAAATATTATGAGGAGGCTTGGATTCCGCTAATAAAGAAATAAGCGCCAAAAACGGTCTTGCTGTTGAATACCAATTGGTAAAAAGTCAGCAAGACCGTTTTATATGGCTGGAATTATCCCCGTACCTACAAAGCACTTGGGTGTTCTATTTATTTCTTCATCATAGACTTCAACTTCATGGATTTTACTATATCTAGTATTGATACCAATCACCATTAAGAATACTTCCTGCAAAATTCGGCAAGAGCGCATACAGGAAACGCTCGTTACCGAATTTTGCAAGTATTCTAAAAGGTGATTGGTATAACGCCGAATTACTGGTTATGGATTTGCTTTGTCTTATTTTCGGAAAACCCCTTATAACTTCCAAACCCCAAAATATACGCCGCCATGGCCATGGCCATATCCTTTGATTCAATCTTCTGGTCTTTGGCGATTGCTCTTAGTTCTTCCATTACAGTATCGTTTGGAACAAGCGTGTCACCGAGGGAGTCTACTACTCGTTTTATGGTCTCCGGCAATATCATACAAATTTGATAGAACGCATCTTCCTGACCCGTAACCAAAGCATAAAATTGGTCAATGCTCACGCGTCTAATAAGTTTGTGGCTCACCTTGGTCCTGTCAACCGTTGTATCCCACTTAATATTTTGGGAGCGTTGCGCTATAACCTCTACCAGAAAACAAGCGCAGTCATCATCCTTCAAGAGCTGATTCTGCATTTTGATAAATGTCTTACCTGAGGCTGCCGAGTTCATCGTATTGTGCTTATTTTTCATCTCGCAATACACTCGATGCACTATGCTGCCATCGGGTAGTTTGATGCCATCTTCATTTTCATATATAACATCCCATCCGCCTTCTTCTCCGTTAGGCGGAACATGGCAGTTCTTAATGTACTGGAAAATTCTTTGGTGGAAATAGCCGATATCATTGTTGTTGGACTTATCTCTCTGCCGGAAAATCTCATTGCTGACGATTTCATCCCATGAAGCACGGTAAACCGTTTTGTCGAAAATCAGTTTTATAGGATCAATGATGTTCTTGTTGAATCGCTTGAGATGAAACGATTCCAGTTTCTCGCCGTATTTCGTGATGGTTGCTGTTATATGTTCAATAAACTGTTCTTCGGAAATAAATGATAATGACCACATTATAAGCGCTCCAACCCTTCTCGGATTTTTAATGCTATCTCGTAAGCAAGATTTACAGGAACAGCATTGCCAACCTGTTTATATTGTTGTCCAACACTTCCGCAAAACTGCCAATCGTCCGGGAAACTCTGGCATCTTGCGTTCTCTCGAATGGTAAATGGCCTTGCTTCTATCGGGTGACATCTATCTGTTTGCTTTTGGCTCGGTGAAGTTAATACGGTTAAAGATGGCTCGTCCAAACTGAGCCTGCGTAAAATTCCGGTGCGCCCGCCTTCCATAAACCAGCAACTTTTCATATACTCACGAGCAATATCCTCTGGTATATTACGCCAATACCCACCTGGAGGAACTAATTCAAATATGTGCCTCTTATACTCGGAATATGGCGTTCCCTCACTTTTAGGACAATCGAAAAG